>JALQTV010000015.1 GCA_023268675.1 Saprospiraceae bacterium
AGCTGAAAAGTTAAGTGATTAGGACACTTAGATACCTCAATCTGCCTTTAACAAAAAAATCTCAGAGCAGTCAGTTTTTATTGTTCCGTTGTACCAGTCGCATCTCGTTTGCCCGTGTGCAGATGCGACTGACCTTTCTTGTAGGTACGAAACCTTCGGGAAAAGTTGTCCAGTTGTTCGATTTGTTCGCTGTTGAGAAAAGGTTTCATCTCACTGTGCATGGAATCCACCATCATTTTACGCAACTGCCGGGCTTCCTGGCTGGCACGGGAAATTTTATCGGCATATTTTTCGATAATAGGTTTGACCTGCATTTTTTGTGCCTCATCGAGGTTGATGCGGTTCATCAATTGCGCTTCAAAGCCTTCAGCAGATTTCAAGGCAGCTACCCGCTTTATTTTGCTGGCAACCACGGTTCGATGGGTCGCAAAACCTGCCAAAAAACCTATGGCTACCAGTGCCAGCATCATTAGTATCGTTTTTATTCTATCGTTCATGGTGATGGGTTATTCGCTTGCAATAAAACCATAGGCATCATCAGGTTCCAACAGTTCTACTCCCAGTGTCATTTTATCAGACAATCTATCCGAGAAGTAAGCTGACAACAGGGCAATTCCGACAGCGATGACGATAGAGGCTACCGCTATTCGTGGAAAAAGGTAAAGTACCATTGCTTCGCGCTGTCTCTTTTCGATGCCTTTTTTCACCTCTTGTAAAAAACCGGGTACCGGCTCCGGTTTCCATCCGAGGAGTTCACTCCTCATGCGCAGGAGTACAGCTTTATCCTCTCGTAATGTTTCCGAATGCAGCAGTGCCTCTTCCAACTGTTTTGCTGCTTCGGGATTAAGGGGCTGATCCAGTGATAGTGCCAGCCATTCCTGGAGTTGTTTTTTTGGGTCTAAATATTTGTCCATTACTTATCCAGCTTTGCTATCAATTCTTTCAATTTTATTTGGGCCCTGGCCAACCTCGAAGCTACCGTTCCTTCCGGAATTTGCAACATAGCAGCCGTTTCCTGAACAGAATAGCCTTCAATCAAGCGCAATACCAAAACGATGCGAAAATCCGGTGCCAGCAAACTCAGTGCTTTGTGCAATAGTTCTCCCGCCTCCCAGGATTTGAAGGCAACCTCATGATCATTTGGTTCGGGGTATTCCGGGGTATTTTCCCGGCCAAAAACGAGCCACTTGCTTTTTTGTTTGCGTCGTTTAAGTTCGTTGAGTGACAGGTTGATGGCAATGCGCGTCAGATAGGTACGCAAGCTGGATCGGGATTCAAAATCGTTGATAGACTGATACCAGCGAATGAAAACCTCCTGAGCTACATCCTTTGCTTCAGGCGTATCTCCCAACATAGCCCATACTGTTTTTCGGATAGGAGCTTCATGCAGCAGCACCAACTGTTCGAAAGCTCGTTGGTCTCCTCCCTGAGCCTTTCCGATCAGATCTCGTTCCGACTGCATCACCATGCCATCCAATGGTTTGTTGGTTTTGATGTTAGACAAACTGTGGGGGCTATTTTTTCCCGAAAGGAAGAAAATTAATTTTCCGGTAAAACGTGTCCAACACGCTTTTGCTTAAAAAATCCCGCTCAATTGTGTCCCCACAATTCCTTCGGATACACCCCCCGTCCAATCATTTCATTAAATGCATCCACAACAAAAGACTTGTCTTCTTTGTAGGTGACACCATACCACTGGGCATCACAGGTAAGGACCTTGACCTGTATCTTTTCTTGTTTGATGAGCGCATTCATGACGGTAGGAATATAGAGTTCGGATTTGGGCAAATGACCCTCGGTATGGACAAACTCTACAAAGGCTTTTTCCAATTGTTCGAAAACAGCCGGATGGAAGCCCCAATAGTTCATGGAAACCAGCGTATTTTGACCCAGGATATGTCGAGTACCGGACTCGTCAAAGAATTGAATGTTTCCACCTTCGCGGTGAATCTTGGTGCGCTCAACCACATCGGTTAGTAAATTGCCGGAATCCATTTCGCAAATGCCCCGATTGACAGTACCGTGATCCGACAAGGTATTGTCAAGGACATAGCCTATCATGCTGTATAAGTTGGGTTTACACTCATTCTTCAGAAAATCGGCCATGACCGCGAAGCTGGAAACTCCGTAGTAATCATCGGCATTGATCACCGCAAAAGGTTCCTGAATAAGGTCTTTCGCTACCAGTACGGCATGAGCTGTACCCCAGGGTTTTTCCCTTCCCTCAGGAAACTTCTCTATACCCGCTACCGGATAATCTAGCTCCTGAAAAGCATAAACAACTTCAATCTTATCTTTGAATTTGTTGCCAAATTTTTCCTCAAAAGCAGTGGCTATCTCTTTTCGGATTACACAAACCACCTTGCCGAAACCGGCCTTAATGGCATCGTATATGGAATATTCAATAATGGCCTCTTCATTGGGCCCGACACCATCTACTTGTTTCAATCCGCCATAACGGCTTCCCATGCCTGCAGCCAGAATTAGTAAACTTGGTTTCATTGGTATTTTATTTCTTTTTTTACAACATTGTACCTTTTCAGCAGCGCTTTTCTTTTTTGACGCAGGCTACAAATCTCCGCGTTTTGTAGTCAGCAAAAAAGCGGTGGTACAAAAAACCTGAGAGTAGTGAAAAGAGGCCTGATAAAAAACTCACATTGCGCACTGTCTCTATGTCTGCTGTGTAAGCATCAAAAAAGGGCCGCACTGCCATAACTTCGACAAAGATAATCACGGCTGTCGCCAAAAATAAAAAAATAGAAGCTGCACGGGAAATACCAAGTAAATAGGAAGGCTGCTTGCGTTGACAAGCCGTCAATAACTGAGTGGCATATTTGTCATCAGGATCTATGCGGATCAGTTGGCGCAAAATATAAACAGACTTATCAAAATCGTAGAGATTGTAAAGAGAGGCAGCCTTGCGAAAAAGCATTTGCCGGTAAATATCTTCCCCATTATAATCCCCGATATTGTGCGAAATGACCATTTCTATGACCAAATCGACCATCAACAGGTGCTTTTTATAGCAACCGGTCTCAAAAAGAGCATTCACATAGGCCGCGCGCAAGTCAAAATATTCATCGAATTCCAGATAACGGATCTTTCGCTCGTTTGCTTCAAAGAAACGTACGATCTCACGGAAATTGTCCTTCGCAATTGCCTTGAAATTGCGATAAAGCAAAGAGTGATATGTCGTATTTGCAGCTGACAAATGCTGTTACTTTTTACTTAGCGGATAAATTACAGGTTTGCTTGGACTAGCATCCATATCAAGGTTAGATATCTGAATGTTTAACAAATATAAACCATCCTGTACGGTATTTGCTACATAAATCAATTCTGTTATGGTAGCATGTTTGCGTGGCTGCATTCCATCGAGTTGCCAAAAACAGCGATGTGCTGCCAGCACTCCTCCATCTTCTTCCCGATCTACCGAGGGCAAATCTATTAGCAGGTGCTCTACTCCTGCTGCTACTATTGCTTCCATCAACCCTACATCGAGATAAGGAGGATTCGTACCTGAATAACTATGGCGCTGCTTCAGATTTTCATTTGGCAGCGTGCGAAGTATGAGTGCCCGGATACCCGGCAAAAAATCTACCCCGGACATTTGTCGATGAGTAATTACCCTGTCTCCATTGTCCAATTGCTCGGGATAAACACTGATGAGCTGGGCAGGAAAGTGAAACTCCTTCAGAGCTTCCTGGATAGAATAGCGATCCGGTGTCAGATGTCCCAAACTTTCAGTATGTGTACCATTGCCGTGGGGATAAAACTTTACCCAAAAATAATTGACAGCTCCTCCCTCTGCTACAGACCCCGTAAAGTGCTCTGATCGCCAAGGTTGCATCTCTACAGGCGGAGCATAGAAACAACTTACAGCCTCGGTGCCTTCTTGCAGCGGCAATGAAATATCTATTGGCCTGGTAAGGTCAAAATGTACGATCCGATCTGCCAGCGTGC
Organism: Saprospiraceae bacterium; assembly: GCA_023268675.1. Lineage (GTDB taxonomy): Bacteria > Bacteroidota > Bacteroidia > Chitinophagales > Saprospiraceae > JALQTV01. Next base: position 3,964 of record JALQTV010000015.1, read on the forward strand.
AAATAATTTCCATAATTGGAAAATAATAAATTGAGCAATTTGTTCAACCAATTTCCTCAATGGTTGCGCGAATCTGTTCCCCAGGCCAACTTGTTGCGGATGGTATCCATGAAACCAATATCTTGCAAGGTAACCAACCTTATTTTGAAGTCGTTTTTTCGCACTGCGAGTTGATGTGCTGAAGTAATTGGTTCGAAACGCGAATCAAGGGTACAAAGAAAGTTTTCGGCACGGCCTTCGATCTCAAAAGAAATCACAGAATCATCGGATATAACCACAGGCCTTACATTCAGGTTATGAGGTGCAACAGGAGTCAGAACAAAATTTCCAGAGTTCGGAAATACAATTGGTCCGCCACAACTCAGAGAGTAACCCGTTGAACCAGTCGGCGTAGCAACAATGATCCCATCCGCCCAGTAGGAATTGAGATAGGCGCCATTGATGAAAGTATGGAGCGTAATCATAGACGAGGTATCCCTCTTGAGTAAGGTGCAGTCATTGAGTGCGAAACGCAGGTTGCCAAAAAGAGGCAGATTGGATTCCAAATAGATCATGTTGCGCTCTTCGATGGTAAACATCCCACGCCTCAGCTTACGTATTGCATCGGGTATCCTGGTTTTTTCGATACTGGCCAAAAAGCCAAGCCGACCCAGATTGATCCCCAAAATAGGCACCCCACTGTCTCTGACATGCGTGGTAGCATCAAGTATGGTTCCATCCCCGCCCAATGTCAAAAAGTAATCGAGCTGCTTTACCTTGAAGTCGAGATAACCTTCAAATACACCGACACTTCCCTTGAAACGAATGCTCTTTTTGATGTCGTCGAGATAGGGCCCATAGACATAGGTGTTGATCCCTTCTTCACAGAGGGTATCGAACAGTTTTTGCACATGAGGTACATCCGAAGGTTTCAATACTTTGCTGTAAACGACGACTTGCATATATTTTTTTGAAAGTCAGAAACTGTTACGAAACTGCCTTTTTTTGCCCAAAGAATGATGCTGTAATGGTTTCTAAATACCTGAACTAAACCTTAAAAATAAACCATTTTCCATCAAATGGTTAAAACTGTATTCTATTCTGAATACTTTGTCATAGAAAAATACCATGTCCAATCCCAGGCCTCTTCCCCAGAGCAATCTCCCGCTAAAATCATTATTGATACCGGAAAAGGGATCGTTGACATAACCCAGATCCTGATTAAGGCTAAGGTAGCATTTCATAGGCATAGTCCTCAGTGATTGTAGTGGCATCCACTTCCCCAGGTACCAGTTTCGCTGGATAATTTCCCTCCGAAGGCTGGTCTTCCAGAGAAACATATCCAGTCCGTCCACAAGATAATACTCATAACCCCTCATAAAGTCTTCCCGAAAGCCAATGGCCCGATTGTCATTGTAGGGCTGTGGCTTTCGAATAAAAGAATATTTTCCACTGAGCATACCTGCGATGCTCCACTTCGGGTGTAAGGTAAAATATTGTTCATATCGAGGTCGCAAAGTAAGCGCATCGCGATCGCCATAGATGCCCAGACCGTCTTTTTTGAGTTCTGCCGTAAGCAAAAATCCCCTCATGGGGTAGGACCGAATGTCGCGATGGTCGAGACGATAGGCATAGCTCAAGCTAAAATAGCGGTACAAAGGCAGGGTAGTGGGGAAAAAGTCAGGGTTGAGCTGCCTGATCACAATGTCATCCACCAAATCCCGGTTGTAAAAAAAGGCAAAATCATGAAAACTTCGCCATTTGCTGCGATAAGTGAATATCGAATAAATACGTAGTTGTTCATAAACAAAATCATCACTTTCCCGGCGATAAAAAGATTGCTTGTTTTCGAAGGTCCGATAATTCAGCTCCCGGTTGCGCTGCAACTGAAATTTTGCGTTTATACCCAGTGTTTTTGAGGCGTTGAGATAGGGCCTCCGATAGGAAATTTCGAATTTTTGAGAATAGCCCAGCTTGAATCCCAGGCTCAGCTTATCGTTTCTGCCACTAAAATTCTGATGGGTAAAATCCAGTCCGTAGGTAATGCGATCAAGTGACCGTCTGTGTTCTACCCACCAAATATTGAAGTTGCGATCGGCCAGATCGAGTACCGGTACGGGAAAGACGTACCACATTTCCCGAACATCCACCAGGAGGCGAACGCGCCCCGGGGCTGTATTTTCCCAAGCTACCGAAACCTGGTTAAACAATCCTGTGTTGATAAGCAATTCCCGGCTTTCCTCTACCAGATCCTGAAGGGTATTTCCACTGACGACATTACCCGGGCTAAGAAGTATTTCCCGAAGAATGAGGTCATTCTTTGTTTTGAAATTTCCACTGACGACAATTTCTTCTACCGTGACTGCGTCGAAAGCTTGTGCAGGCAAGATTCCCCATGAGAGGACAAGCAACAGGCTCAATAGGAAGACTGCTTTCATGGTTACATAATTGGCCGCTAGCTCTTTTTTGCTATTGATGATACAGCAAAAACTGCTAAACGTTCAAATAAGACATCAGGGCATCATAACGCTCTTTCAATGATTCCTGGTAGGCTGTTTCATTAAAAGAGGCCTTGATCTGGTACTTAAAACGAACAAAAGTTGCAATAACAGCCTGGAGGTTTTCCCGGTTGATCTTAAGGGTTACTTCAACCTGGGGTGAGTCGGGGGCAGAGCTAACAAAAGAGCTGAGAATAAGAGCATTTTCGGACTCAACAATTCTCGAAATTTCTGCCATGCTATAATCGCGGCGGTTGACTTCCAATACCAGTATGCTTCCCGGCGAAGCAAAAGAAGCCATACCTGAAAAGAACTGCAACAGATCTTCCAGCGTAATGACACCCAGGTAATTTTTTTCTTCGTCAATAACCGGAATCATGGTCAGCTTGCTTTCCGCCATCAGGCGCATCACCACATAAATATGATCTTGGGCTTGCACATAGCTGTAGGCATTGTTGAATCGATAAGAACCTACCGTTTGTGACATATCATTATCCAGAATATCGCCTTCCGAAATGATTCCCAACAACTGCGATTCGTTTACAATGGGCAGGTAACGCTGGAAATAGTCAGCCATCGCATTCAGGGCTTCCTCCCCAGTATCCGAAATCTTAAGTGGTATGATTTCTTCGGAAATAAGTGATTCTGCTACCATTCCTGCTATTTGTTTAGGTTAAAACGAATAATTCTGGCAAAACGTTTACATAATCAGGCCTTTAGTAACTTCTTTTTTTCTCGGTTGAATTCTTCTTCAGACAACAAGCCCCGCTCACGCAATTCTCCCAGCCGCTGTAGTTGTTCCAGCAAATCACCCGTCTGATTGAGATCCAAGACCTCCTCCCTCACTTTTGCAAGATCTGGAGAGAGGCGAAATTTGTTGTCTTCGAAAGCTTCAAAACCGGGCTGAACGCGCAAAAAAGCCAAAGCATCGTGGGTTTTGATTTTCTGGAAGTCGTTAAAGCCCAATTCTACAGCTTTATCAAGGTGTTTAAAAGACTCGTCGGGCTGCTCTGTCAGTGAATAAGCACAAGCCAGATTAAAATGCAGGGTAATGTCCCGTGGGCTCAACTCCACTGCCTGTTTGAAATCCTCCAATGCGCCTTCGTAGTCATAATCCTTGAACTTTTGTATTCCCGCTGTTTTCAGGGTAGCCGCACGAGCATGATTTTCCCGCTTTTTCGACGAAGGCCGGGGAGCATCCCTGTATTGGGGTTGCTGCTCGCGCACCCTGTACCGCCTTTTATCCCTCCGGATGACTTTTACGAAATCGCGGTTGTATTTGATATCGAACTCATCCTTGTCCATGGTAAAAAAGACCAAAGCATCGATGAATCCAATTAGTGCTGGAATTCCTGTCCAGAAAAACACTATAGAAAGAACCCCCATAGCTGTTTGCCTAAGATAGAATCTATGCAAACCAATCCATCCGAAAAAGAGCGCCAAAACCCCTGTTATATTTTTATCTCTCATGAAACTGAACTGGAATTTATACCGTTTTCAACAAACCTTGATCTTAAAATTAGGCATTTGCTACAAAATAGAAAGCCGCCCGGCTAAAATTATCGCCCAATTAACCCGATTCCCTCAGGATGGTTTGTCATAAATCTTACAAGTCAGGATGGTAATATCATCGGGATAAGCCTGTTGGCCCTTAAATTGACGGATTTCTCTCATCAGCCGGTCGCTAAAGGCATTGGCTGATAAATGGAAGTTTTGGCGAGCCAGCTCGAAAAGATGCGCTTCATCAAAATTCTCTCCAGCGTCATTAGCAAGATCTGTAAGGCCATCGGTATAGGACAGAATCACTGACTCCGCACCTATTTTTGCTTCTCCGGATTCTATGAAAGGCAATTTTTCAAAAGGCCCCAGCAAGGTGCAACCACTGGTCAGCAATTGCAGTTTGCCATCGCTGACCAAAACGGGGGGGTTATGACCTGCATTGATGTATTTTATTTTTCCGGAACCTACTTCATACTCGGCTACAAAAAAGGTAATAAATCGATCTCCTTTGGTAATCAAGTGAACGGACTGGTTGAGGTCTCTGACAAAGTCTTCCAGGCTACTGCGCTTGTTGATCAAAGTCTGGAAATTGGCCTGAAAATTAGCCATTAACAAAGCCGCACCTATGCCTTTTCCGGACACATCGCCTACGGCAAAAACAATCTTTCCGTCTTCAAATTCGACGAAGTCAAAATAATCCCCTCCTATACCAAGTTGTGGTTTGTAAATACTGGAAAATTCATACGCATCCGTACTTGGCAGGCTTTTGGGTATCAGCATGCGTTGAATCTCGCTGGCAAGCTCCATTTCCCGCTTGAGCCCCTCCTGCTCGAGTTGTTTTTTAAACAAACGCTTGTTTTCGATGGCTACCGCAATCACATTGGTAATGGCTGTAATAAATTGTACCTTACTGTACATATCATCATCGGCTTCAAAACCGCCGATAAACACATAGGCAATAGGATCGTCCTTGTGGCGTACCGGGATAACCACTTCAAATTGTTTGAGCAGCGGGTGCTCTGTAGCTTCGAGATTGTTGAGCCGCGTGTAGCGGGGCAGGATATCGCGAATATCCATTTTGAGCAGCACTTCTTCCACCCCTATTGAAGTCGCACAGGGCCAGTCTTCTTCTTCCTTGAAATACAATGCCATTTTTTTCACTCCGATTTCCCAGCTCAAAAAAGACCGGTACATATTGAAGAGCCCATCAGCAGAAACGTTGTTGTTGATGGCTTGCGTGATATTCAACAGCCTGTTGATTTGCAGTTGCTTCAGGTTAAGCTCACGCTCCAAAGATTCTAATGTGGATAAGTTTTGCCTCAGTTCGGAGTAATCTGGCATGGGATTAAAATTGGATAAATATAGTGATCCAAAAATACAAATCAGGTACGCACTATTCAGAAATTGTTGGTAAAATAAATTACAGAATTAAGTCATTTTTCGGCGACTGCCGGTAAGTTTCAAACATTATTGCAAAAGCATTTATTATAAATCGGACAGGTAAAATATTTTTGCTCTGCCAAAATATTCCACTAACTTGTCTGTGGATAACCCCTCCCAAAACTTACCTAATCGACATGACCAAGTTTATTCCTTTCGAAGGTACTCAGATTGCTTACTCTGTTTCCGGCCAGGGGCTTCCACTGGTTTTTCTTCACGGTTTTTGTGAAGATGCAAGTTTGTGGACAGATTTTGTTACCCATTTTCCGGACAACAAATACCGAACCATACTGATAGACCTACCGGGCTTTGGCAATTCTGATGTCATTCCCAATGTCTCCATTACAAAAATGGCACAGGCTGTGAGAGCTGTTCTGGAAGAGATACAAGCCATTCCCGCAGTTTTATTTGGGCATTCTATGGGGGGATATACCGCATTGGCCTATGGCGAACTTTTTCCGGAGGGCCTCACAGGACTGGGTATGATTCATTCTCACCCTTTTGCCGACAGCGAAGAACGTCGCCAGCATCGCATCAAAAGCGTAGAATTTATACGCAATCAGGGGCATTCCATATTTGTCAAACAATTGGTCCCGACCTTTTTTGCCCCGACTTTCGCCAAAGACAATCGCTTTTTAGTAGAATCCATGACACTGAAAGCCGCTAACTACGACAAGGAAGGCATCATACAGGCACAACTGGCTATGGCTGCCCGACCAGATCGCTCTACCGTACTTCAGAAACTGGATTGCCCGGTACTCTTTGTAGTGGGAGAAGAAGACCAACTCATTCCGCTCGAGCTCAGTGTCCGGCAGACCCTGTTACCGGATGAAGCAGATGTACATATTCTCAACAAGACAGGGCACCTTAGCATGATGGAATGTACGTATGCTGCACAAAAAATATTCTTGCAATTTATTGAGTGGTGCAGTTCAAAAACTCAATAAAAAGGATTGATCAGCTTTTTAGTTTGGGATTATTGTGATGCCGTTCGGCATCCCGTATGCTTTTTTTCTGCAAGTTTTTTTCCAATGCTTCGGTCATATTGACACCTGTCTGGTTGCAAAGACAAATCAATACAAAAAACACATCTGCCAATTCATCCGCCAGCCTTTCTTTTGCATGCTCCTCATCTGCCGGATTTTTGAAGGACTGTTCGCCATACATCCGTGAGATCAGGCGAGCGACTTCGCCTACCTCTTCCATCAAAACAGCCATATTGGTCAATTCGCTGTAATAACGTACTCCTATCTCTCTGATCCAGCGGTCAACCACTTCCTGCGTTTCCTCCAGTGTCATTACTCCTTATTTTGTGTATCTATAATTATGGTAACAGGACCGTCGTTTACCAGAGAAACTTTCATGTCAGCTCCAAAAATACCTGTGCCTACGGTGCTTGTCACCTGACTTCGCAATTTTTCCACAAAAGCCTCGTAAAGAGGTTCTGCCACTTCGGGTCTTGCTGCCTTGATATACGAGGGCCGGTTTCCTTTTTTAGTACTGGCATGCAGCGTAAACTGGCTGACAACGATGTAAGCGGCACCTGCATCAACTGCGGAAACATTCATCACACCGGCTTCATCCTCGAAAATGCGTAGTTGGGTGATTTTTTTTATCAGCCAGTCTATATCCTCCATAGCGTCTCCATCTGTCACTCCGAGGAGGATCAGCAATCCTTTATCTATCGAAGAAACTATTTTCCCTTCCACTTCTACTGACGCCCGGCTGACGCGTTGAATTACTACTTTCATGGAGTTCGTTTAATCAAAAAGTTCCGGAAGCTCCTGAATAGACTGGTGCAAATCCGGGGAATTGTTCTTTATGGAATTTACTTTATCAGAAACCCGCTGTATCTTGAAAATATGATTTTCGGGTGTCTGCAGCATGGCTAAAATATGGTTGATATCTTCCTCCTCCAGCCAGCGTTTTTGGATTTCCCGTTCTGTAAAAACTACCGGCATGCGATTGTGCAACTGGGATATTTCAAGATTAGGAGGAGTAGTGACGATAGAAAAACTCTTGATTGCATAATCCCCTTTGTACCAGATATCCCAAACTCCTGCCATCAGCATAATTTCCTCTGAAAGCAGCGAGATGCGGTAGGGTATTTTCTGACTGCCCACTCTTCGCCATTCATAGAAACTATCTGCCAGTACCAGACATCGGCGCGTACGGACGGGTAAGCGAAAAGAGGGTTTCGTCTGGATGCCTTCCTTTCTGGCATTTATTAACTTTCCCGTATTGCTGCCGTCGCGAGACCAGTGAGGAATCAGTCCCCAGGTCAGATACTGCAAGCGTTTGGGACTGTCATTGGTAATCACATAGGCATGTTGGGTAGGCGCAATATTGAAACTCGTCCGAAGATTGTTTTCCACCTCGATATCACCCAATTGTTTTTCAATCTTTTCCCGGGAAGCTACGAATGAAAAACGACCACACATAATTGTCTGATTTCTGTTGAAGTAAATTGACAGGAATGTCCTGTACTAGAAGTTATCTCAATATTGTTTGCATTGAAATTAAGCAATATTACTCACAAATGTACTTTTGAAAAAGTTTTTAAGATCCCCTGTTGGGTAAGCGTGGAAATCGAGCCATTTTTTCCACAGCAAAAACCATTTATCAACGCCTGAACTGTCCGGAAAGACTTTTGTAGAAAACCTTCATTCGAAATGAAGATTTTTTGAACAGCATTTCTACATTTTCCACCTCCAAAATTTCGAAAAGTTTTCCTGTGGATGATTCACCAACACAATGTGGAATATTTGACAAAATCTTAATTATGAAACAACTGTTGTGTGAATTGCATGTTAAAATAAACAGGAAGAATCTTAACAATGAATTTATCTTCTTTTCCTTCGGTAAAGTTTCCACAAATTCACAGCCCTAACGATGACGAGTGTTTAAAAAGAATTTTTAAAAAAATTACCATTAACAGTAGTTGCGGTATGGGGTTGAATTGTCGATTTTTTTTGTGGTACATTTGCTTTCATAAAAATTCAATCAGCTCATGGGGACTATCAATGCAGAGAGTACACCAGGCTTTCGTTCTTATTCAGGTGCAGTCAAAATATGGCTGTTGAGTGGTGTTATCATGATTTTTTTTCAGGTAGTAGTCGGCGGAATTACGCGACTTACCGGTTCAGGTCTATCGATTACCCGCTGGGAAATTGTTACGGGAACCCTTCCCCCGCTGAACGAACAAGCCTGGCATGAAGCTTTTGATTTGTATAAAGCTACTCCTCAGTATGAAAAAATCAACCAGGGGATGAGTTTGTCCGAGTTCAAATTTATCTATTTCTGGGAATACATCCATCGCTTGTGGGCTCGTTTGATGGGCTTCGTCTTTGTTTTTCCTTTTCTATTTTTCCTTTGGAAAAAACACTTTGATCCTCCTTTACTGCGCAGACTCGTAGTGGTATTCTTACTGGCAGCTTTGGTAGCTTCTTTTGGATGGATAATGGTAGCCAGCGGTTTTATTGAAAGGCCCTGGGTAAATGCCTATAAACTCACCATGCACTTGTCACTTGCCTTTATTTGTTACAGTTATCTGCTATGGACAGCCTTTAAGGTGTACCGTCCGCAGGGTGCTGCTTTTAGATCATCTCAATTGCACCGCTTTATTTTACTGATTGCCATGCTTCTTGGGGTACAGATTGTACTCGGGGGAACGGTCTCCGGCATGCGTGCTGCTTTGTTGTATCCTACCTGGCCTGATATGCACGGAAATTTTATTCCCGAAATATTATTACAGGCAGGAGAATGGAATTGGAAAAATTTTGTCAATTATGACTCCAATGCTTTTATGTCGGCTTTTGTACAATTTTTTCATCGAAACCTGGGGTATGTCATCGCTGCGCTGATACTCATTTTTGTCTATCGCTTACTCCAATCTGGTGCGAGCGGTATAGTCCGAAGTGTAGCTTTCCTCATGGTGGGCATGTTGGTGTTACAGGTCTTACTGGGAATTTTTACCCTGATCAATAGCGTTGGAGTAGTGCCGGTAGGGCTTGGAGTGTTGCACCAGGCAGGAGCACTTGTTCTGTTATCTCTTGCCCTTTGGACCAGATACCTTCTTGCTTCTGAGTAGTTTTGTGGAAAATCTTGTGGAAAACCCTTTTTACAAGGTTTATATTGTATAAAAAACTGATTTACAGTCTTTTTTTATTTTCAAAAGTTACTTCCTTTGTCTAAAGGAACTATTTGTGAACATACTTTTCCACAATTACATAGTAAGATGTCTTATTTCTTGGTTTACAATTGTTGATCTATTTCCTCCAGCTCTTTCAAATCATAATTGCCAAACCAATCTCTGAGTTTTTGTTTGGCTTGCTCCCTTACTTCCTGATTGACATAAGCAGCTATGGTTACCAATCCAAAGCTAAGTACACCAATATCGTCGGTGTAGCCCATGAGGGGAGTCAGATCAGGAATAGCATCTATGGGTGAGAGGAAGTACCCAAGCGTACCGAGCACAGTATTCTTTGCCCAAGCAGGAGTTTCATTGCGCTGGTAGGCATAAAACAACAACAAAACCATGTAAACGGCTTTTATTCCAGCCTTTTTGGCATATCTGGCCAATTTCTTCCAAAGTCCGCTTACCGAGAAAAAACGCTTAAAATAACGGAGGTTTTTCTTCATAAGATGCAAACAAATTAAACAGTCGAAAAATTCCTGATCTTAATTTAACCTTTTACCGGTAAAAAATCAAAAAGCTGCCAAGTTATTAGCTCAGCAGCTTTCATGGTATATGACTATACATTGCAGTTTGCAGTATCAGGCAATCTTGCGCAAGGGCTTGGAATCTTCCTGATTTTTGGCCACCAATCCTTCGAAATGGTATCCTTGGTCAGCGAAATGTTCCAGTACTCTTGGCAGTGCATATTCAAGTTTATCGAATGACTTGACGTTGTCATGGAAAACGATAATAGAGCCTGGTTTTGCGTGATTGGTTACATTAGTAAGGCACTGCTCGGGAGATACCTTGGGATCGAAATCGCCACTCAGAACATCCCACATGACGATGCGGTAATGCCTTTGCAAAAATTGTACCTGCCGGGTGGTCAGTTTGCCATAGGGTGGTCTGAACAAATCGGAATCTACCATACGCGCACCGTTTCTCACATTGTGAAAGTAAGCTACATTATCAGTCTGCCAGCCATTGAGGTGGTTGAAGGTATGGTTACCTACCGTATGCCCTTCTTCTTTGACGCTGTCAAAAATCTCGGGATACTTTTTGATGTTGTCACCTACACAGAAGAAAGTTGCTTTTGCATCATACCTGTTCAGTTGTTCCAATACCCAGGGAGTTACTTCGGGAATGGGACCATCGTCAAAAGTCAGGTACAGCACCTTTTCATTGGTGGGAATTTTCCAGGTGAAGTTTGGAAAAAAGTTTTGAACGAATTCAGGGGTTTTTGTTAAATACATGCTCATGGTGTTATGTTCAGGGATCAAAAAATACTACAAAAGGGAATGATTAACACAGCTGTTCCCACCTGGTGGAAGCCGCAAATATTAATTGCTTACCTTTGAACCGGTAATTCTAACTTGTTGATCGGGTTTTTTCGCAAGAAAGTTTCTATTCGGTAAACGCATTTAGGTTAATTTTGCTGCCAGTAAATAGAAAAATTTTTCATTTTTTTTAAAATTTTCTTAAATGAATCCAACGAGAGTGAGATTTGCACCCAGTCCTACAGGTGCATTGCATATAGGAGGTGTCCGCACGGCTTTGTACAATTATCTGTTGGCCAGAAAGTTGAATGGTACATTTATTCTGCGGATTGAAGATACAGATCAAACACGATATGTACCGGGAGCAGAAGCATACATACAGGAAGCTTTGGCATGGTGTGGTCTCTTACCGGATGAGGGACCTGATCAGGGGGGCAACTTTGGTCCTTATCGCCAGTCTGAGCGGAAAGCAATTTATAGCAAATATGTGGATCAGTTATTGGAAAATGGCTGGGCTTATTATGCTTTTGACACATCCGAGGAATTAGATGCCATGCGGGAATCTGAAAAGGCCCGGGGCAATCACAATTTTAAATACGACGCATCTGTTCGCCTTCAACTAAAAAACAGCCTTAGCTTGAGTGCTTCAGAAACATCTTCCCTGCTGGCATCTGGGCAGCCCTGGACTGTTCGCCTGAAAGTGCCGGAGGATGAAACAGTAACCATTCATGACCTGATTCGCGGAGAGGTTGTTTTTCAGACGAGGGAACTTGATGATAAGGTATTGCTTAAATCCGATGGCATGCCCACCTATCACCTTGCCAATATTGTGGATGATCACCTGATGCAAATCAGCCATGTCATCAGAGGAGAAGAGTGGTTGTCCAGTACCGGTCATCATGTACTGCTTTACCGCGCTTTTGGTTGGGAAGGCAGCATGCCGCAATTTGCTCACCTTCCCCTTATCCTCAAACCAGATGGCAAGGGGAAATTGAGCAAGCGAGATGGCAAGCGCTTGGGGATTCCGGTATTCCCTCTTTCCTGGGAAGCTGACAACGCTGAAGACTCTTTTGAGGGATTCCGGGAGACGGGTTTTGATCCGGCAGCTGTCGTTAATTTTCTGGCATTACTGGGCTGGAATTCGGGGACTGAACAAGAAATTTTTTCAATGGAAGAGCTTGTAGGGGCTTTTTCTCTGGAAAAAATTGGTAAGTCAGGCGCGCGTTTTGATTTTGACAAAGCAAAGTGGTTCAATGAACAATACATCAAGAGCAAAGACAATGCGAGCCTGGCTGAAATATTACTGCCTTTGGCAAAAAATAAATCCTATGCTGCCGATAAAGCCTTTTTGGAGCAGTTTTCTGAATTGATGAAAGAAAGGGTCACTTTTTACCAGGACTTCCTTGAGACAGGTTACTACTTTTTCGAAAAGGTAAAATTGTATGATCTGGCTACCATCAAAAAGAAATGGAAGCCAGAAAGAAGAGCCGCAATGGACCAGTTGGCAGAAAGTATAGGACAATTGCCTGACTTTACACACGAAGCGATAAAAAAGGCCGTTGAAGATTTTATGGAAGCACAACAACTCAAATTCGGTGATGTGCTGCCCATTTTGAGAATTGCAGTTTCCGGCACCATGAAAGGACCTGCCATCTTCGAGATGATGGAATTGCTGGGCAAGGAAGAAATTATGGAAAGGCTGGCCATCGCCTTTGCCGCTTTCGATGAAACTGCTTAATACCTTGAATTATGCCAAAGAAAAAACCTAAAAAAGGAGAGCCCGAAGTCCATAAGGATTTGAAAGGTTTTGATATCAAAATCAATGAATTCGGACAGCTGATTACGAATTTTGAGGTTGATAAACTCAACAGCTTCCTCAACGAGAACTTGTCTGATAAAAAACTACAGGATCATCAAGTTCCGGAGGAAAGCGAGGAAGAAGAATAGGATCCAATGCTTCGCGGGACATACCCCCGGATTATTGTTATCTTAATAATTATACCCAAAAATCACGTCCTATGCCTGGAAATTTGAGCTGCAACAAGCAGTTGATATTTCTGTTTTTCCTGATCTTTTCCCCGGCTTTTTATTTCCTCCATGCTTCAGATTCAGGAACTCATGAGCCGGAACCCTGGTTTGTACCTGTCATTCGGAATGTTCCGGCAGATACAACCCTTGCCTGTCTGAATGATCTCCCGGAAGCACCGGTATTGTTTGCGCTGGACGGCGCAGATACCATTTCCGGTATCATGGCAGTAGATTTTCCTGCAGCAACTTCATTGGACCTTTGTACAGGAGGATCTATACAGCGAGTCTGGACTGCCACCGGAGGGGATGGCAGTATAGCAAGAGATACACAGGTCATAACGATTTTGCCGGACAACACAGCCCCGGCAATGGCTATTGCCGATGTAAACGAGACAGTAGCTTGTGATTTGTTGGGCGTTTTCTATCCGGATTGGCTCAATGTACAACGAACCCGGGCAGCCAGCCTTTCTTCTGATTGTGCTGATATAACCATAACAGACGATGCACCTGCTGTTTTCACGGGTGCTTGTGAGTCTTTGGTAGTTACCTTCACCCTGAGTGATCCCTGTGGCAATGCAAGCATGTGGCGTGCAACGTTGAATACGTTGGATACTGTAGCTCCTGTGCTTTCTTTTGTACCTGCAGATACAGTACTGAGTTGCCTGGAGCAGATTCCCCCGCCTGCGGAAATTGTTGCTACAGATAATTGCTCGGCAACGGTAAATCAAAGTTTTCAGGAAATCAGTGATCAGATAGCCAATGGTTCGTGTACTGAATATGAGTATAATATCGAGCGATTGTGGACTTTTTCAGATGACTGTGGCAATACCCGTGTGGTAAGACAAAGAATTACAATAGTAGACAACAGTGCTCCCGTTTTTAGCGTGCCTTCCAATGTGACCGTTTCCTGTGATTCCGATTGGGAGGATCCCTCGACAACCGGACAACCCGGTAATATAATTGACTGTGATCCGGATATTGAAGTGACCTACACCGATGTCCTTGAAGCAGGAGCTTGCCCCGGAAATTTTCGGGTACGACGCATCTGGACTTTAAGCGATACCTGTGGCAATTTATCCTCTGCTACTCAAACGATCACGGTGGTTGACAACCAAAAGCCTACTTTTTTGCCCCCACCGGACATTGTGGTCGATTGCGGGCAGGAAGACAATCTGGATATTACGGGTAGGCCGCAACAGCTGACAGATAATTGCACTCCCTCGGAGGATTTGACTGCGGTAATTTCGGCGGAAATTGTCATTGCCGGCTCTTGTGCCAATAGTTATACGGTTCGCCGTACCTGGGAATTGGTTGATCAGTGCGGCAATACAACGAGCCATGTTCAGCAGGTTACAGTACGGGACGAAAGTGCACCAGAAATTACAGCTGCTGCTGAAAATCTGATCTTGGATTGTCTGGATGGCATTGACCTTAGCGGAGTTTTTAATGATTGGATCAACAATCGGGGAGGGGCCATGGCCACAGATAATTGCTCCCAAAACCTCAATTGGACTGCCATAAATGTAAACGATGGCCAGGCTGCCAGTTTGCCGGCATTTAATTGTCCTGCCGGTGGAGATACGCTTCTTTTTAGGGAGGTTGCATTCCTTGTTACAGACGAATGTAACAATACAGATACGACTTTCGCAGCTTTTGTTGTGTTGGATAATGAAGCTCCTGTAATTGATTTTTGTCCGGAGGACGTCACCCTTACACCAGAGCCGGGAACTTGCACGGCCAACTTTATGGTAGTTCCTCCGCTTATTAGGGATGCTTGTTTTATCGGGATCACGTCTCAAAGTTTTGCGCTGGAACAAGCAATCAGCAGTGCAGATCCTACTGCGAATGCTTCGGAAGCACCGGTCAATGTGCTCGAATATTCTTTTGCGCTGAATTTGTCCCTTCCGGTAAATGCTGCTTCAGATGCAGAGGTAGATATTCGCCTTAGAAATGTGGACGGAGCTGCACCGGGTGAGTACTTCCTGGTTTATGGAGAAGACAATACCCTGATCGGGAGAAGTGCCCTTACTGACATTTCCTGTGGCAGTTCGGACACTACCCTGGTCATTCCTGCCGCTTTGATTGACCAGTGGGCAGTAGATAAGCGAATAGACTTGTTGCTGGTTCCTAATGTTCCGGAGGGACTTCCGGGAAGTGCTGCTATCAATCCGGTCTGTACCGGAGCTTATGTACGGACTGTATTGAATCTCGAATTGCAGGAAACCCCCGGTATTTCTTTTGCCTATCAGGTAGATACAGAAACGCCTGTATTTGTAGATCCCATAGCGCCAACAACAGTTAACTTGAGTGCCGGAAGACATACGATGACTTACCTTGCCATTGATTGTGCAGGTAATTTGTCAAGTTGCAGTTTTGAAGTGGTAGTAGAAGACAGGGAAGCTCCGGAGATTGTTTGTCCAGCCGATGAAGTCCTCTCATTGCCCAAAGACAGTTGTATGTACAATTACCTGCTTCCTTTTCCTGAGGTAAGCGATAATTGCAGTGCCTTTCCGGCTACAACATTGACCTATCCGGCTGATAGCAGCCTGGCGTATTTGAGTTATGTTTTTGACGCCAGTCTAAACAGCTATATTGCCAGAGAAAAGAACTTCGCGATTTCGGGGGTTTTGCCTAATGCAGTTGGTGAGGTAGCACTTAGCCTCGAATTGAAAGGAGACTTTAGTACTCGCGATGCGGTTTTCAATGTGACGGGTGAAAACAATACCTTCATAGGCACCACGAATGTAGGAGTAGCTGATTGTAACAGGAAGGGAACTGCTGTTTTCTCCATTACAGCCAACCAGTACAATGACTGGGCAGCGGATGGGGTATTGAATATAACTTTACAACCCCGGGTGATTGCGGTGCCGCCCGGAGTAAGTGGTGATGGTATCAATCCTTGTAATCCGAATGAGTTGGATATACAGGGCAGGGACAAATCGAGCTGGGTTTTTGTGCGGCTCAATTATCAAAGTCCGGATCCGCAGTTTTTCACCAGAGGAGCAACCAACCTGCCTGTTCAGCGGTTTTCTGATGCTGCCTTTAGGCCTGAAATAGCATTGGAGGTTGGCGAAACGGAAATTTTTTATCTGGTAGAGGATATGTTTGGAAATGCTGATACCTGTTCTTTCACACTGGAAGTTCAAGACAACCAACGTCCGATAGCGAGATGTAAATCTACGACAGTATTTATCAGTCCTTCCGGCTTAAACCAAAAAGCCCTCGATGCCTCTCTATTGAATGCTGGTAGTTATGATAATTGTGGCATTGATACCCTGATTGCTTCTCCAAATAACTTAAACTGTTCTCAAATTGGAGCGGTGATTCTTGCCACCTTGAATGTGGTTGATATTCATGGAAACACCAATTCTTGTGCCAGTGCTATCCGTTTGGAAGCTGAACAGCCGAGACCTGCTGCGAATAATGGCATTTGTGGTGGAGATACCTTGTATTTGTATGCCAATCCACCGGCAGATGGAGCAGATGGCATATTTACCTATGAGTGGTATAACCCTGCCGGTCAACTGATTTCTACCGAAAAAAATCCTGTCATTCCCAATGCTTCTGCTACTCAGTCAGGTCCTTATCGGGTAGAAATAGAAGGTCTGACTGGTTGCAGATCACTTGGTGTGGTTCAGGTTTCGATAGAACCGATTCCGATGGTTCCTTCTATACAAACTCGTGAATTTATCTGTATTTCTGACGACATTGTACTCAATGCTTCTTTTGTTCCCGCGGCTAACAATGTAACCTATTATTGGTACACCGGACCTGCGGAAGCTAAAACGTTGATTGGGACAACTACGGATCCCCGGTTTGTGGCAGCAGGTCCTCATGAGATCGGGAAGCAGGAATTTTATTTGCAAATAGAAGCAAACGGATGTATTTCTGCTATTTCTCAAGTTATGGAGGTTACGGCTTCTGAAATGCCGGAAGCCATAGTAGAAACAGCCTCTATAGATGTTTGTGCAGGAGAATCTATTGTCTTGGGGACCAATGTGAGTGGCCCCGGTATTACATACCAATGGACGGGACCGAATGGTTTTAGTTCTACCCGCCAATTTCCTTCTGCTATTTCTGCAGACCTGGAAGATGCCGGAACTTATGAGTTGGTTGTGTTGTCCAATGGTTGTGCTTCGGCACCTGATTTTACAAGCGTTGCGGTGAGACCTACACCCGGGAAGCCCTTGATCACCAATAGCGGGCCTATCTGTGAAGGTACTCCTCTTTCTCTGAATACCAATATTGCTGATGCCAGCATTTATACCTGGATAGCGCCCAACCTTGAGGAGTATGCTACCAATGAAAACAGCCTGGTACTGGAAGATGCAGGACGTGGATTATCCGGTGACTGGAGGGTATATGCAAGCCTCGCCGGATGCGATTCTGAAGTTTCCGAGGCTACCAGTGTTGTTGTCAATGCTTTGCCAAGTGCAAGTGCTGCTGTCCGCGAGTCCAGGGTTTGTGAAGGAAGAGCGATAGAACTGGAAGGAGGACCCTTATTGGAAGGGGCATCTTATGAATGGATTGGCCCTGACGGTTTTGTATCCGGCAGTCAAAATGCTCTGATTTCAAATGTGAGTTTGGATAACGAAGGAACTTATATTTTAACGGTCACCAATCAAGCAGGGTGTAGTGATGAGGCAAGTGTCAATGTTTCTGTTTTGCCGGGCGTTAGAATTACAGCGATAAGCAATAATGCTCCTGCTTGTTTGGAAGGACCAACCGATATTCGCATGGTAGCCACTACCTTTCCCGCTAACGATGGTACTTATAGTTTTTCCTGGTCGGGTCCCAACGGATTTGCCTCATCGGACAGCATAGCTATCGTCCCCAATGCCCTGGCAACCAGCAATGGCAATTATCAGTTGGTAGTTACGAATGGCAATGGCTGTGCCTCTCTACCCGGAAATACCTTGGTGGATGTAAGTGATCCATTGGCAATACCCAGTGCACCACGCTTGAATACTGCTACGCTACCTCCTTTTTGTACCGGGCAGGACCTTATATTGGAAACAGGTACTTATGCAGGAGTCGATGTGTTTTACAATTGGCTTACTCCGACCGGGATGGTGGTAACGGAAACTCCGGAATTGAACCTCGAATACATCACTCCTGACGATGGAGGGAACTATAGTGTTTATGTATCGGTAGATGGCTGTGTATCGAGAACGTCAGTTACTACAAATATCAGGGTAGGGGAAATACCCGAAGTGACTGTAACGGCTCCTGCTGCAGTTTGCAGTGGTGGTCAGATCAGGTTGGATGCCAGTTTCATCAATGGCGCGACTTATTTATGGACGGGGCCCAATGACTTCAACTCAACCCGTTATAATCCGGTGATCAATCAGGCTGACCCCACCATGTCAGGGGATTATATCGTAACGGCAAATCTTAATGGTTGTGTTTCTGAACCGGCAATAGGGAAAATCACAGTAGCTCCTACACCCGAAGTACCTGAGATCTATACTGATCCGGCAATTTGTCTGGATAAACCGGGAAGCATGCTCAATTTTACCATAGATATAGCCTCTGCGACGGAAGGCGCTTTTTACAGCTGGTATGGCCCCGATGGACTCATTGGCAATGAGAGCAGTGAGAGAGACTTTGCATTGGCTAACCTGGAATTTTTTAGTGAAGGCATCTATACTTTCCGCGCCAGAGCACGTTTGGGAAATTGTTATTCTGCTTTCTCAGAACCAGTACAGGTTACCATGAATGAATTTCCCGATTATCAGGCTTTTGCCGGAAACGATGCACAAGCTTGTTCCAATATTCCTTTTTCTCTGCAGGCAGATGCTCCAACCACTGGTACAGGTTCATGGACCGTGGTTTCGCCTAATGCTGCCGGCGTCCGGATTGAGAATCCTACTCTGCCCAACTCTGTAGTCAGTGGCATGCAGGGGGGTAACCTATATACTTTCAAATGGACACTGAGCAATGGGGCTTGTGGCAGTTATGATTCTGATGAAGTTGTAGTGGAGGTAATCAGCCCGGAACTTGCAGAAGCAGGCGAAGACCAGATTGCGTGTATCGCAAATGAGATACGAGTGAATGCTACTCCTCTGGCATTAAGCACAGGTACCTGGATACAGTCGGAAGCTCAGCGGGCTTTAGGCATCAGGATTGCTGACAACTCTGACCCAAATTCAGTCATAACAGGCATGGAGCCCGGTAATCTCTATGAATTTACCTGGCGTGCGGAAGGGGGCTGCGGCACCTTTGAAGACAAGGTTTATATCTTGATTTCAGATCCCAACCCTTTTGCCGGAGTCGATCAGGTGGCCTGTAACGATGACCAGGTAGCGACATTGATCGCCAAAGAACCCTCTTCGGGTAGCAAGGGATTTTGGACCAGTGTTGATCCGGAAGCTTTGATATTGGATCCGGGACAAAGAGAAACGATGGTGATGGGATTGTCACCGGGAGCCAATGCTTTTGTGTGGACTATTGACGAGGGTATTTGCGGCGATTTGTCTCGAGACACTGTCATTGTCGATTTTTACTATTTACCAAAGGCAGTAGAAGATACCTATATGGTGGAATTTGGAAGTACTACTGATTTACCTGTTTTGGAAAATGATTTCCTTCCAAAAGCTCCCACTCTTAGTATTGTCAGCCTTCCTGCCAACGGCACAGCTCAATTGTTGGATGATAGTACGCTTTCTTATACACCGGCCATTAACTTTGTCGGTACCGACGAATTGATCTATGAAATTTGCAGCGATGCCTGTGAGTGTTCTCAGGCCAAAGTATTGTTGAATATAGGGATAGATGCTCCCTGTACACCACCGTCTATTATTACCCCCAACAACGACCAGGTTAATGACTACTTTGTCGTACCCTGTTTGCTGGACAATAACAATTACCCTGACAACTCTCTGGTTATTATCAATCGATGGGGGGACGAGGTATTCCGTTCTTCGGGGCCTTACCAAAACAACTGGAATGGTCGCTACAATGGAGAGGATTTACCGGATGGAACCTATTTTTATATTCTGGATTTTGGGAACAATACAAGGCCTATTAGTGGTTTCTTTGAGATAAAGCGTTGATTTAAAGCGCTTCAAGATAAAAAAGGAGCAATGAAAAAAATCATTCCTACGATATGCTGCCTACTGCTTACACTGACCTTCTTACAGGCTCAGCAGGAAGAGCAGTTCACTCAGTTTATGCACTTCAAACTGGGGTACAACCCTGCCTATGCGGGCAGCAACGATGTACCTGCGCTTACCGTGCTAAGCAGAAATCAGTGGATAGGACTGGAAGGAGCTCCAAAAACTCAAGCGGTTTCTTTCAATACGCCGCTTGCCAACAAAAAGATAGGCATCGGGGTCAATCTCCTGCGTCAGACCATAGGCATATCCAACAATGTTAGCGGTGATGTGATATATGCGTATCGGATGCGAGTAGGCCGAGGATATTTGGCACTGGGTGCACAGGCTTCCGTGCGCCTTATCCGAATGGATTTTAATAAGGTGACAGGGACACAACCCATTGATACTGATTTAGCCATCCCGGTTGGATTACAAAGTAAGTTTGTTCCAAACTTTGGCACAGGGCTCTATTATCAGGCTAAGCGCCTTTATTTTGGATTTTCTATTCCGCGTTTGTTGGAAAACAATATAGACTTGTCGGATGACCAGGGGGTAATCAGTCGTGAGATAAGGCATTCGTATCTGATGGCGGGTGCGTTGGTACGTCTTGGAGAACAAATAGATTTACAGCCACAGATTGTATTCAAATATGTCCGTTCAGCTCCCTTTGATGCAGATCTGAACCTCAACCTGATTTTTGGCGAACGCCTGACAGCCGGCTTGTCTTATCGTTTGGGAGGATCGGGGCAAAATAGCTTGGGTGAGTCTATTTCATTAATCATGGCAGCGCAAATTTCTGACCTGGGACTTTTTGGCATTTCCTACGACTTTGGTCTTTCCCAGCTCAAGGATTATAATAATGGAACGATAGAAGGCTTCCTTCGTTTTTATTTTGGTGGCAAGTCTGAAGGTGGTGAATTTGAAAGCCCCCGATTTTTTTAAGCAGTCCGAGCGTTTAAATTCAGGGATCATGTGGTATGCAAGATTTTTGCTTTTTTGCTTTTTTTTGTCGGCTACTCAGGCTTCGGCACAAAAAAGAAGGCAATCCGATGCCGGTGTTGTCTTGCGCAACTTGTCCGGAATCAATACCCGCGAAAGTGAATTTTCTCCTGCTTTTTATGGCAATGGACTCGTTTATGTATCTCGACTCAAGCAGGGTCCGGTTGATGAAACTACCAACGAACGATATTTCGACCTCTTTTTTTCCGAAATCAGTGCCTTCGGACAGAGCCTGAAGCCGGAATTATTCTCTATCGA
>JALQTV010000160.1 GCA_023268675.1 Saprospiraceae bacterium
AGATGATGGCGGTGCACAGGTCAGCAACGACGCCGGAGAAAACTGGACAACTTACCACAACCAACCTACCGCACAGTTTTACAGAGTGACAACAGACCAGCATTTCCCCTACCGCATCCTGGGAGCCCAGCAAGACAATTCCACAGTCAGAATCGCCCACCGCGCTTCGGGTCGATCCATTACAGAAAGAGACTGGGATACTTCCGCCGGAGGCGAAAGTGCACACCTGGCACCAGACCCCAACAACCCGGATATTGTCTATGCCGGAACCTATAAAGGCTACATGAGCCGCCTGGACCACAATACCGGGCAGGAACGTTCCACCAATATCTGGCCCGTCAACCCGGCAGGTTCGGGTGCCGAAGTCATGAAATACCGCTTCAACTGGAACTACCCGATTTTCTTCAGCCCTCACCAGTCCAATAAGTTGTACGCTGCTTCCAATCACCTGCACGTCACCTACAATGAAGGGCAAAGTTGGGAAACCATCAGCCCGGATCTTACCCGAAACGATCCTGAAACCATCAAATCCTCAGGAGGCCCCATCACACAGGACAATACCGGAGTAGAATTCTATGCTACCATTTTTGCAGTAGCAGAATCCCCCATCGAAGAGGGCGTCATCTGGACCGGTTCCGACGACGGCTTGCTACACGTAACCCGCGATGGCGGCAACACCTGGACAGAGGTGACACCTCCGGGTTCTCCCAAATTGAATATGATGAACTGCATAGACATACACCCCAACATCAAGGGTACTGCCTATGTAGCCGCTACCAGCTATAAATTTGGCGATTATACTCCCTATCTCTACAAAACCACCGACTATGGCAAAACGTGGAAACTCATCACCAATGGCATAGACCCCACTCACTACACCCGCGCCATACGAGTAGATCCGGCCAGAGAAGGACTGCTCTACGCAGGTACCGAATGGGGCATGTACGTTTCTTTTGACGATGGCAGCAGCTGGCATCCCTTCCAGCTCAACCTACCTATCGTCTCGATCCGGGATCTGCATATCCGGGACAACTCCCTGATCGCAGCTACCCACGGACGCAGTTTCTGGATGATCGACGACCTCAATCCCCTGCACCAGCTAAGCGACGAAATTGCCGAAAAAGGCCACTACCTGTTCAAGCCCAAACCAGCCATTCGCATGGCTCAGGATGGCGGCTGGGACGATAATGACGCCAGACGCGAAGGACAAAACCACCCGGATGGAGTACTTTTCAACTACTTTGTAAAAGAACTCAAAGCAGACGATCAAGTCAAACTGGACATCCTTGAAATGGACGGAGACCTGATTCAATCCTATTCCAATACGACCAAAGAGCGCAAACAAAAGCTTTCGGTGAAAGCCGGTGGGAACAACTTCGTCTGGGACATGCGTTATCCGGGATTCAAAGAATTCCCCGGCATGGTCCTTTACTCTTCTCCCAACAGAGGTCCCAAAGCAGTACCGGGAACCTACCTCGCAAGGCTGACCGTCAATGGCGAAACAATAGAACAAGAATTTGAAATCGTCAAAGATCCAAGACTGGACAATACACGGGAAGATTATCAAAAACAGTTCGACTACCTGATCTCCGTCCGCGACAAGGTCAGCGAAGCACATCAGGCCATCATCGATATCCGCTCCATCAAAAAAGACATCGAATATCTGAAAAGCAAAACAGGTCAGTTACCTGAATACGCTGAAATTGTCAAACTGGCAGACGAACTCAACGAAACGCTTACCCTGATCGAAAACAATATCCACATGACAAAAAACCAAAGTTATCAGGATCCCCTGAACTTTGGCATTCGCGTCAACAATCACCTGGCTTTCCTAATGGCCGATCAGCAAAGGGGTGATTTTCCTCCGACAGACCAGGCACTGCTCGTAAGGGAAGAACTGAAAGAAGTCCTCCAGGAAGAAATTGAAGCACTCAATGAAGCCGTGGAAGAAAAGCTGCCCGCAATAAACGAACTCTTGAAAATCAAAGGACTAGAAATGCTCAACAGCAACCGCAATAAAATGAAACCCTGATCCGCATGAGCCTTACGAAAAACTACGACAAGTACCGTTCGTTCCAGTACCTCGAGGCTGACAAGGACTATACCGCTTTCAAGCTGGCATCTGATACCAATCGGGTGCCAGCCTACCTTATTCCACTGGACGAAGCACAGGAACAAAAAGTCCGGCAATTGCTGCAGGACAACATCTACATTTCTATGCACGAGCACCTGGGTATTTTCCCGGATAATGTCTTCGAAACACCACACTACATCCGCGAAGGCAGGATGTTTACCGGGTTTGAAGGCCTGGCAGGAAGCCACTGGGATGCCGTGTTCGACAACCTGATGAATGGCCTTTGCCAGATTCACAGCAAAAGTGGCTGGAAATGGTCAGAAGTACTACATGACCTGGGAATGAGGCTTTGCGACATCGCTCACCAGGATTTTATCATCCACTGCAAAGGAGTCGCTGATATAGAACAGGCACATCGCGAGGGTAAGATTGCCTGGATAGCAACCATGGAAGGAGCTGCCATGATCGAAAATGAACTCGACAGGCTGGATATCCTCTACGGCTTTGGCCTACGCTCCATAGGCATCACTTACAGCGAATCCAACGCCCTGGGGTCAGGACTCAAAGAGACCCGCGACGGAGGACTTACCGCCTTCGGCAAAAAAGCGGTAGAGCGGATGAACAAACTGGGACTCCTCATCGATTGTTCGCATACCGGTGATCAAACTGCCCTGGATACCATCGCTCACAGCAAAAAGCCCATTGTTCTCAGCCACATTGGCGCCAAAGCACTCTGGAACACCAACCGCATGGCTCCCGATGAGGTGCTGAAAGCCTGTGCCGACAAAGGCGGTGTCATTGGCGTAGAAGCCGCCCCTCATACTACCCTCACACGCAAGCATCGAAAACATGGCATCGAGGCCGTTATGGAACACTTTGAGTACATCCGGGATCTGGTAGGCATAGACCACGTCAGTTTTGGCCCTGATACCGTCTATGGAGATCATGTAGGCCTTCACCACGCCTACTCCTCCAGCCTGTCACTCAAAGAGTCCAAAGCGACTCAGGATCCGGATATGGCTTATGAACCTGTAGAATATGTACAGGGACTTGAAAACCCAACAGAGGCTTCTCACAACATCCTCCGCTACCTGGTAAAAGCAGGTTATTCCGATGAAGACATCATCAAGGTAATGGGTGGAAATACCCTCAGGGTTTTGCGGGAGGTATGGCATTAACTAATAACCTTGCGTGCTGCCTAAGACTTACAGGTAGCACGCAAGATCCGGTTTTCCATCATTGATCAATTTCGTCAAAACGCAGGTTCAACACCGGATAACGTCCGGCGTCTTTGTAGTTGAAATGCCACCACTCCCAGGGATAAACAGTAAAGCCTTCCGCTTCCATGGCATCCCGCAATACTTCCCTGTACCAACGCTGCCGGGAAGTACCCCCGGGATAGTCTGGAAAAGAGCGCTCCGAAAACTCATCATACCCGCCAACTGTGACAATGGCTTCCCCAGTACTTCGCTCAAAAAGAGTAAGATCTACCGCTGCCCCTCTGTTGTGGATGGATCCCGTCGCCGGATTCGCAACAAAAATCTTTTGATTGTCCGGAGTAGCATCGTAAAACATCTTGGTCACATACCAGGGACGATAGGCATCGTGGATCAGCAAACCATATCCCGCTGATTCCAACTTGCGATGAACCCGCACCAATGCCTCTGCTGCAGGTTTTTGCAGGAAAGCTCTGGCCTCGTCGTAAAACACGGCATCCATAAAGTTGTTGGTTGAGGCATAGCGTATATCAAGCAGGATACCGGGCTCCAGATGGATCACTTCCGTCAAATCCGGATCAAGAAGGGTATCGGCCTGAGGAGGCACCTCCGCTTCCAATGCCGCTTTTCTCAATAGGGCAACCGGCTGCATGGGTTTTATTTTGAAAGTTTCTCCTGCTTCTGTCCCCACATTTCTCCGCTTAAAAGAAATACCTGCAGCCATCGCATTCAGGGCCTTACCCGCAGGGTTTCGCTCAAAGACAATTTTTTCTCCGGGGTAGAGACCATAGTCCGGAAAAGCAAATACGTCCGGAGATTCTTCGGTCAGGGGATACAAAAAGCCCCATTCGATCAGGGCATGCAATTGACCGTATTTTTCCAGGATAAACAATACATTGTGATCAGGCCCGTATTCGCCGACCAACCCTTTCCAGCGAGCAGGAATATCCTCAGGGATGGCATCCGGCATCCTGGCATACCGCTTCCCGTCAAACTCAATAGTTTGATCATCCATTTTTTTCAGGACTTTCCCATGACTCATAACATCATCGGTAATCATCTTCTCCCCTGACATTTTGATTTCAGATCGTATGCTCCCAAACCAAATCTGCAATGCACCGTTTCTCTCCCGAAGTTCTATTCTCCCCTGATCGCCTTCATAAAATCCATCCAGCGATTTGGCCAAAGCAGGATCTACAGGAGTACTCAACTCCGGAGATGGCAGAGGACCTCCCCTTTTCGCAGCCAACACTGCCTTCAGCGCATAACGAGCTACCCTCTCTGTCACCGTATTGGCAATGTCGCGGGAAGTGGTCACCACGACTCCGATTCCTTCCTCGGGCATCATGGCAAGTTCGGTCGCAAATCCATAAATCGCTCCATTGTGCCAGAGCAACTCTTTTCCTTCCAGTTCCGCCACTACAAATCCAAATCCCAAACCGGTTTTGCTGCCGGGGTCTGCAAACTGAGGGGTCCACATCTCCCGCAAAGATCTCCTGCTGATGACTTCCGTTTCACTCATTACTGCCTGCATAAACGTAGCCAGATCTTCTACCGTAGAATACATGCTTCCTGCAGGCGCCATACCCAATTCAAAATCCGGAGCGGGAAAGCTGCGACCGTCATACCCCCACATCAAAGAGGCAGACAGTCGTTTTTGAAGCTCCGATTCCTTCCGAAAACTGCTCGAAAGCATGCCCAGTGGTTCCAACACGGATGTCTTCAAGTGATCTGCAAAAGGTTTATTGCTCAATTTCTCCAATACATACCCCACCACCGCAATACCTGCATTGGAGTACTTGGCTTCGGATTCCGGAGCGTGAACCAATGTTGTCTCGTTAAGACTATTGACCGTTGCAGCCAGGCCGGGCTCCTCTGCATCAAAATAATTGCCCACGGGCGGTTCCCTTACCAGACCGGCACGATGAGACATCAGCTGACGCAGGGTTATGGGTGTGTCGAAGGGATTATTCGGAGCAAATTCCGGCAGGTATTGACTTACCGGTACATCCAGGTCTATCCGCCCTTCCTCTGCCATTTGCATGATTCCCAGGTCGGTAAACATTTTCGATACAGATCCTACCCGATAAACTGTCTCAGCACTTGCGGGAACCCTCCCTGCCATGTCTTCATAACCATAGCCGGCAGACCATTTGTTTTGCCCGTTGACAATCGCAATAGACAGCGAAGGCAGGTCTTTGTCCTCCATTTCGTGCAATATCATTTGCTCGATGAGCGGGCTTACACTCGTGAGTACACTTTTGGGTGCTTGCCGGCCACAGCCGAAAATTAACAGTGTCAGTACAATCGGAAGAAAAAAACCATGCTTGCGAATCATCGGGATAAAATTGTAGTAAGAAAATTGTTTCGCGAGAAAAATTACAGATTATAATTTTGCCTCCCTAAAGATTTGTCAAAAAATTAGTAGTTTAACTCCGATGAAAAAAGGCTTTTTATTTCCCTCTTCCGTTGTCTTTACGGCCTTAGTGCTGCTCACTGCCCTGCCCCTGCAGCGTTTGCATGCCCGTCATCACCTGGAGCGTCTGACCCTGGAATGTGCCATGGAAAGTGCCACAGCAGGCGTACTCGTCCGCAGCAGCCAGTGGCTGAGAAGAGACCCCTCCATGACGGTCAGCGAAATTCCCCTGAGAGTGTATTGCCATCAGCATGTCAGCATAAGTGATTTAAGGGCTTCCGTCAATGGAAACCCGGTAGTGATGGAACTCGACAGCAGTGCCTATCCTTTGTTGGACGCCAGATTGCTCCTTTCTCCGGAAATGTCAAAAGACAGCGCCTACCTGCTCAAATTGCAATACGAAGTCAGGCAGTCTGCCATGGAAAGACTTGTCCTGCCGGTGGTGTTCACGGACTGGGCTCCGCTGGACGCGCATGAGGGCATTTTTCGCGCAAGCATAAAATTTCCCGCTCCACTGCTAGCTGCGCTACGTTTTCCTGCCATCACTCCGGAAAAAGAAGGCGAAGTCATTGAATTCGGCTTACAGGTTGTCCCGGCATGGCTGGACATTGCCCTTCGGGAAAAAGGAAGCACCTATTTTTCTCCTTATCTGGCAATTGACACCCTGGTCATACTCCTGTTGCTGATACTAGGAGCTTTATTGTGGAAACCTTTCAAATCCGGTCGCTTATGATGTTTCCCGGGTTCGTATTCTGGGGCCTGTTTTTGGTTTTCGGCCTCGTGATAGCAGGATAGATTTGGTGGATGCGACGGA
>JALQTV010000161.1 GCA_023268675.1 Saprospiraceae bacterium
ACAGACCCATCGTTTAAGGCCCTCAAAAAAGCACCTACGTCCGCCGCAGAAGCTATCATAGAACCATAATTGCTTGCTTTGATGTCTTCCTCTACCCCAACATAATAGCCACCCATCAACTGCTCCATATCTATGTCCCCGATGGAAGCGTAAGTATCGGTCAAACCCAAAGGCAGTAATATTTCATCTTGTATGTATTGAAATTTGCTTTTTCCGGAAGCCAGTTCGATTAGCTGGCCGATCAACAGGTAGTTGGTATTGGAATATTCATATTGGGTTCCAGGTGCAAAATTGGCGGGTAAGCCCAATATCCTTTCAAGGGCTTGCTGCTCGTTTTCCGCTGGGTGGTTCCAAAAATCAGGCGTAGCGGTAAAATTGGGAATCCCGCTCCGATGCTGAATCAACATCCGCAAAGTAATGAGGTCAGCATTTTCTATCCCCTCCCTTAACCCGGGAAAATAATCGCCCAGCGTCTTTTCCAGAGACAAGTGCCCTTTGTTTGCCAGCTTGACCAACGCCACAGCATAGTACAATTTATTGATGCTCGCTATTTTGAACAATGCTTCCGGGTAAGCAGGGATTTTATTGGCTCTGTCATGCCAACCTGCTGCGTAGTGGGCAGGGGGTTGGCCTGCCTGATCTACATACACAATGATTCCTTCAAAACCCAGTCCCGTGGCTTCCTCTACTTGCTCCTGCAAGGTCTCCGGAAGAGGCCTCAACCAGGCTTTTACTACAATCCAGGGAACAAAATATAAGGAGATGAAGGTTCCAAGAAATAAGGTGATTCGAACAATGAGCAAGGTCTGTTTCTTTGACATAGCAGGTAGGGTTTTCGTAAATTAGGCTTGAATGTAAGATCCTGCCATTCAAAACCCGAATGTTTTAGCAGTTCCCCCAGTATTCTTAGACGAAAACCCAGTTTACAGTTTACAGTTTACAGTTCCCTGTTCACCGTTCACCGTTCACAGTTCACTACAAAAAAATCCCCTTGAACTGGCGTTTACCAAAGGGATTATTACATGATCCCTAAAGTGGGTAGCTTCATCTCAAAAAGCGCCAATCGCTTCGCTCTCGGCTCCCTTTTTTCATTTACAAAAAAATCCCCTTGAACTAGCGTTCAGAGGGATTTTTTTGTAAATGAAAAAAGCCCCAAATTTGGGGCTTTTTCTGATGGCGGAGGAGGAGGGATTCGAACCCCCGGTACCCTCTCGAGTACGTCGGTTTTCAAGACCGATGCATTCAACCGCTCTGCCACTCCTCCTGAATGGTGTGCAAAAGTAAACAAGAATCTGACAATTGTAAAATATTTGACCCAAAAAATAATTGATTTTTTACTCCGTATCGTAAAAAGCTGCGTTATCGGCATTGTGCCGTTGGCCCCGAATCTGCCCGGATAAGTCGCTCAATTGCTGCAACGTTGCTACATTCAATTTGACTTCCAGTGCTTTGACATTTTCTTCCAGGTGCTGCAACTTCCGGGTGCCTGGAATCGGGATGATTTTTTTGCCGGAGGCTAACACCCAGGCCAGAGCTAAGGAAGCGAGAGAACAGTTGTTTGCGAGTGCAATCGCATTCATTTGCTCCACCACCTTCAGGTTGTGCCGGAAATTTTCGTCCGCAAAACGAGGAATAAGTCGTCGATAATCTCCGGCTTGAAATTGGAGATAGGGTGCCATCGAAGTCAACATGCCACGCCCCAAAGGACTGAAAGCGGCCAAAGCAATGTCCTGCTGTTCCAGAAAGGGCATCACGTCTTTCGCAAGATCGGGAGTGGCCAGGGAAAACTCCGACTGCAAAAAATCGATTGCTGTCACTTTAGCAGCCCTGGACAAAGTGTTTGTACTCGCTTCCGACAAACCAATGGCACGAATCTTCCCTGCTGATTTGAGTTCCATCATCGCACCCACCGTTTCCTCTATCGGCACCCTTTTATCCACCCTGTGCAGATAATACACATCAATATAGTCTGTACCCAGTCGCTGCAAACTGGCCTCGCAGGCAGATCTGACATAAGCCGGACTGCCATCAATATGCAGAGCGCCCTTTTCATTTCCAACATAACCAAATTTTGTTGCCAACACTACTGAGGATCGCTTACCCTTTAAAGCTTTCCCTACCAGGCGCTCGTTTTCACCCCCTCCATAAACATCCGCTGTATCCCAAAAATTAATTCCGAGATCCAACACTTTATGCAAAAGTTCGACAGCTTTGTCCTCTGCTATCGCTCCATAAGCACCACTCAGCCCCCAACACCCGTAACCGATACGACTCACCCTAATGTCTGTACTTCCTGTTTTTAACTGCTCCATGTCGAAAAAAACGAATTTCTGCTGATAATTTGCGATCTTGGTCAGCAAAAAAGTGATGATACAAAATGACCTACAACTTTTGCGCGTCACACGCGAAAACATCCTGGGCCTGGTAAAAGGACTTTCACTGGAACAGTTGGATAGCATTCCGGAAGGGCTTAACAATAGCCTGATCTGGAACATTGGACACGTCATCGTCACGCAACAGCTGCTCGTTTACAAACTCTCAGGATTGGATCCTTTGATGCCTGAAGCCCTGATAGAAAAATACCGCAAAGGCTCTAAACCGGATGGCGCAACAGGCACGGATGAATGGGAATACCTTCAGGAGGCAGCTTTCTCGCTCATCGAACAAACGGAAGCGGATTACCATGCTGGGAAATTTTCTTCTTATATCCCCTACACTACCAGCTATCGGGTCGAACTTACTTCAGTCGAACAAGCCATAGGTTTCAACAACATGCACGAAAGCATGCACCTGGGGAATATGCTGGTTATGAAAAAACTGGTTGGATGACCATGAGTCCTCAAAACAAAACCGGAAAGTTTTATGGAAGAGTATTGTTGGCTTGGGTTGCGATGATCCTGCTCTTGTTTGTCTGCAACTTTTTGTACAACCAATTTCCTTTTTTACAAAAGTCATCGGTTGAAAAGCAAATGATACCCTTTGCCTTTTTGCCTTCCTTAGTGGTGGCCATTCTGATCGTCAGCCTGATCCTTTTTGTACGGCCGGGAGGGCAATTTACGCGAAAAGACTTATGGATTACGGGATTGTTCTGGATGATTGCGACCACCACTTTCGGTGTTTTTGCCGGCAATTTCCTACCCGATGATTCCCGCACTTTTTTCTTGCTTCACGCCATCCTTGCCTCTCGCGGATGGTTTGTTTTACTGGGGGCCATGTTTCTATTACCCCCGGTAGCAGGCAGTCGTTATCTTAAAAAGACTTAAACATTACATTACAAAACCAAAACAAATAGCCAACATGAGGAAAATTATTGTTATCCAACTCTTCGCCGGATTGTTGTTTTTTGGCCTTCAGGCCCAAGACCGCAAACTACCGGTTGACACCGTAGTAGAGACCGAACACGAAGTAACCATCAAGGGTCAGAATGTCCCCTATCGCGCCATGACTGGCACCCAGCCGGTTTGGGACAAAGATGGCAAAGCAGTGGCTGCCCTGTTTTTCACTTACTACGAGCGCAAAGACGTAAAGGACCGCGATGCTCGCCCTCTCATTATCTCTTTCAATGGTGGTCCGGGTTCTGCATCGGTTTGGATGCACATCGCTTACACCGGTCCCAAAATCCTGAAAATTGACGACGAAGGATTCCCTGTGCAGCCTTATGGCATCCGGGACAACCCCTACTCTGTCCTCGACGTCGCGGACATCGTTTTCGTCAATCCCGTCAACACCGGTTATTCCCGCGTGACAGACAAAGACACCAAACCGACAACTTTCTTTGGCGTCAACGAAGACATCAAATACCTGGGCGAATGGGTCAATACTTTCGTTACCCGCCAAAATCGCTGGGCTTCGCCAAAATACCTGATCGGCGAGAGTTATGGTACCACTCGTGTATCAGGATTGGCCAATGAACTACAAAACAGCCACTGGATGTACCTCAATGGCGTCATCCTTGTATCGCCAACCGATCTTGGCATCGACAGAAGCGGGCCGGTAGAAGCCGCCAACCGACTGCCTTACTTTGCTGCAGCAGCCTGGTATCAGAAAGCCCTGGCACCGGAACTCCAGGCCAAAGATCTGGACGAATTGCTCCCCGAAGTGGAAGCCTTTACCATCAATGAACTATTGCCTGCCATGGCCATGGGTGGGTTCCTGTCTGACGACAAAAAAGCCGCTATGGCGGAAAAAATGGCCTATTATTCCGGCCTTTCGGCCAAAACCATCTTGCAGGAAAACCTGGATGTTTCTACTTCTTTCTTCTGGAAAGATCTGTTGAGAGAGCGCGGAGGATACACTGTAGGTCGTCTGGATTCCCGTTATTTGGGCATCGACAAAAAATTGGGAGGTGACAGACCGGATTACAACTCCGAATTGACTTCCTGGTTGCATTCTTTTACACCGGCGATCAACTACTACTTCAAAAACCACCTGAAATGGGAAACGGACATCAAGTACAATATGTTTGGGCCGGTTTATCCCTGGAACCGCGACGGAGATCGCACCGGTGAAAACCTGAGACAGGCAATGGCTGAAAACCCCTACTTAAAGGTTCTTTGTCAATCAGGATATTATGACGGTGCTACTACCTATTTCAATGCAAAATACACCTTGTGGCACCTGGATCCCAGCGGTCGGTTGAAAGACCGCCTGAGCTTCAAAGGATACCGCAGCGGACATATGATGTATTTGAGAAGAGAAGATTTGCAGACTGCAAACGAAGACATCCGTATGTTTATCAAACAAACCATACCTGCTCCGGGGCAACCTGCGAAATACTGATCCAAAAGTAACACAGGTCAAAGACATACCTTAAAAAATAAGGTGAGAAAGAATCTTTCTCACCTTATTTTTTTTTGATGCTTACTTTACTTCAACACAGGCGGCTTCCTGTGTTTCGTTGCTTGCTCATAAGAATAAACCAACTTGATCAGGGTGGATTCATCAAAAGCCCTTCCTAGAAACTGAATTCCTGCAGGAAGACCTCCATTGGTAAAACCCATAGGTACCGTAAACGCCGGCTGACCGGTATGTGGTGCGATGAGCTGGCTATTGTCTCCTTTATACTCTTCCTGAAACGCATCAATGTGCGCAGGAGGATAATTCCAGGAGGGATAAACCAGCGCATCTACTTCCCAATTGTCCATTTCCTCTTCTAAGGCCTCCCTGAAAGCTATCCTTCGCTCATCTGTGTAGGGGTCTTCGCAGGCAATGCTTTTATCCCCCCAGCGTCCGGATTGCCCGACAAAGCGCTGCAAACGACCGGTGACAAATTCAGAGGTTCCGCCGAAAGCAATGATATCCTCCAGAGACTGCAAGTCCTCTTTTTTCACGAAAGTGGCGAAAAAATCGGCAATATCCGAACCGAAATCGGCACACCACTGATCCTGCCGCAAGCTATCCAAATCGCGTACGACAAAGGGATCCACCAAAACAGCCCCCTGGGCTATCATGTCCTGCAGTGCCTGCTCAAAAAGTGCACTGATTTCCGGATGCACATCTTTGTCACTCAGTTGCCGCAATACTCCAATCCTGGCACCCTGAAGGCCATCTTTTTCCAAAAACTCCAGGTAATCGAGCGCTGGTTTGTCTTCAGCATAAAGGGTGAGCGAATCGTTGGAATCCACTCCGGCAATTACATTCAAAATGCGGGTAGCATCTTCTACCGTGCGGCACATGGGACCTCCTACGTCGTTGCGCAAATAAAGCGGCACAATCCCATACCTGCTGGTCAATCCGAGGGTAGTTCGGAAACCCACCAAGGCGTTGTGAGAAGAAGGCCCTCTAATAGAATTACCGGTGTCGGTACCCAAACCCACTGCTCCGAAATTAGAAGCTACCGCTGCCGCTGTCCCTCCACTGGAACCTGCCGGAACATGAGCTGTATTATAGGGGTTGTGGGTTGTCCCAGCAATGGAACTCTCCGTATGCATAGGACTGAAAGCCCATTCTGCCATATTGGACTTGGCCAGTACGATGGCTCCTGCGTCAATTAATTGTTGTACCTGGGTAGCATTGACCTCCGGCTCGAAGCCTTGTAGGGAAATCGATCCCGCTGTTGTTTGCAAGCCTTTGGTCAGATAATTGTCTTTAACAATGACGGGAATGCCGTGCAAGGGTTTTAAGTTTCCGCTTTGAGCAAAATCTGCATCCGCCTTACGTGCATCTTCCAGGGCAGCTGGATTGATTACTACAATGGAATTGATGCCTGCAGGCTGATCCTTAGAGGCAATCCGGTCCAGATAGTGCTGCACCAATTGCTCCGCAGTGAAATCCCCATTGCGAAAAGCTTCATGGATTGCTGTAATGGTCAATTCATCACCAATTAGCACTGAACTTTTTTCGGATTCACAGGAGGCAATCGACAAGGTCAACAAAGACAAAACAAGGATTGTCCGCAAGGGTGAGAGGCATTTCATTGGAAAGTGGGGTTGATAAATAAATCCCAATATATGAAATGCCGGTTAAAGTTTACATGTTTTTTGTGAGCAGTGAGCAGTGAGCAGTGAACAG
>JALQTV010000162.1 GCA_023268675.1 Saprospiraceae bacterium
ATTATAGATACCCCGGGGTTGGTGAAATTCAGTTAAATGCTGATTCTGCAATGATCATTCAATGATCGTAAAGGTAGTCCGGCGATTGGTTTGGTGTTCTTCTTCTGTACAGCGGGCACAAATACAATCCACAGCAGGTAGGCTCTCTCCGTACCCTTTGGCGTACAATCTTTCCGGTGATATGCCTCTGGTAATCAGGTATTCCACTGCTGACACTGCTCTTCGTTGGGACAGCTGTTCGTTGTAGGAAGTTGTTCCCCTACAATCGGTATGAGAGGACAGCTGGATTCGTATGTTGGGGTTAAGGGTCAGGTTATCTGCCAGTTGGTTTAGCGTCGGCTTGGCATCCTCCCTAATGTCCCATTTTTCGTAGTCGTAATAAATGTTTTCAAGAACAATTTCCTGTCCCAGAAAAATTTTGTCAAGGACCATTTCCAGTTCAAAAACCTGTTCGGGATTGTTGGGGTCTTCTCCTATGCCTTTGGTGGAGAAAAAACCCTGGTTGCTGAGGTAACCGTCTGCGGAAGCCAGAAAATTGTAATCGGCATCTTTGTTGAGTTCGATGCTGAAAAAGCCATCTTCTCCGACGCTAACTTTTTCTTTGAGGCCTGCGGATTGGATTTGTACTACCGCACCATTAAGCGGTTTTCTTCCTATGACGCGACTGTTTGGGTTATTGGGTTGTTCGAAGATTTTTTCCAGAATGTATCCTTCCAGTTTCATCGAATGAACAATGACTTCGGGGACTACCTCGGGCTCCGGTTCCGGTGGCAAAACCACTTTTTCAAAGCGGTAGATATCGTCGTTGCCGGGACCTTCGAAGCGGGTGGAAGTGAAAAAGCCTCTTTGGAGTACATCGCCCTCTGCCTGATTTGATTGGACTATAAAACCAAAATCATCTCCGCCGGAGTTGACCGGAGGTTTTAGGTTGAATGGTGGAGCCCAATTGCGCTGACTGAGTTGATAGGTTCTGAAAATATCCAGTCCTCCCATGCCGGTATGTCCGTCGGAAGAAAAGTAAAGGGTATCGCCATCCATGGTAGGAAATTTTTCATTGGCTGTGGTATTGATGTTGCGCCCCAAAGGTTGGGGGTCTTCCCACCAGCCGCCGGGATCCCTTTGGCTTACCCAGATATCGTAGCCTCCCCAGCCGTCGGGATCGTTGCTGGAGAAGTACAGTTGACTGCCATCGTTGGACAGCCAGGGGGAGGAATAATTCACCTGATCTTTTAAGAACTCCATGGGTTGGGGCACTGACCAGTTGCCGTTTTCAAAGGCGCTGTACATTATTTTGCAGTAGTTGTCTTCTTTTTTTTCGCCGAAGCATCGGACGAAGTAGGCTTCGGTAAAGTTTTTGTTGAAGCAGATGGTGCCTTCGTTGTTGACGGTGTTGAAAGGAGCATCGAAGGAGCTCACTGCATTGTTGTTGAGATTGACGAGATAAAGATCTGAAAACTTGTTGCCGGTCCAGAAATAGGTGTCATTTCCAAGGCTGGACAACCTGTCAGAAGTGAATACCAATTGATTGTTTTTCCAGAATGCTGGAGAATATTCGGCATAGCCGGAATTGAAATCTGCTGCTTCCGCACGAAACTCTACCCGGGTGATGCCCTGCCAGCCCAGTGCAATTTCGCATGCTGTGATGTCTTTTTTGAACTCATAGGGGCTGCCAATTTCCAGGCCCAGTTCTTTGAATGCCTGCATGGCTTCCTCATATCTTTCTGCCTTTTTGAGGGTGTAGGCATAGGCTTTAAGGGCATCGATCCCGTATTGGTTGTCATAAGCCTTCTGGTACCATTCGAGGGCAGCATCACTCTGATTGGTTTGGCTGTAAGAATCGGCCAGGCGGTAGGCCAGTTTACCTCTTTCCAGTCGGGTTTTGGCTTTTTTGTATTCCTTGTTGAGCAGTTCTATAGCAATGGCATACTGTTTTCGTTCGTAAGCCAGGTTGCCGTCTTTCATCTTTTGGACGGAGACGCAGGCTGTGGTGATGGCGATGATGGAAAGCAGGATAAAGACAGAGGCTTTGCGCATGGTAACTCGTTTGAGGAATCTATGATGATAAAGGATTAAATTACAAAAATAACAGCTAAGGGTAAAGCTTGGTTTCCGGATTATCCCTGGCGGGAAAAAGAAAAAGCAAAAAGCGCTTCCGGACACGGGGTCCGAAAGCGCTTCGAAAAGGGAAAAATTTGGTTAATCGATTTTATCTGGCGTTTTCCAGTGCTTTAGAGAATGATTTGCGCGTTTTATTACCTCCACCTTTTGGTGTAAAGTCATTGGTAAGGTCAGCCATGATCGGTGTCGCAATGAAAATAGAGGAGTAAGTACCCACCAAGATACCCAGCAACAACGCGAAAGCGAAACCTTTGATGCTCGCACCACCGAAAACAAACAGGATGAATACCACAAACAAAGTAGTAAGCGAGGTGATGATGGTACGGCTCACAGTACTGTTGATGGCCATATTGATTACCTCTTTTTTGTCTTTTTTCAGGTAAAGGTTAAAGAATTCACGGATTCTGTCGAATACAACCACCGTATCGTTGATGGAATAACCGATTACGGTCAGCAAGGCAGCGATAAGCGCCTGGTCTATCTCCATAGAGAAAGGCAGGATTCCGTGGAACAGTGCGAAGAAGCCCAATACGAACAAAACGTCATGGAACAAAGCTGCTACGGCACCAAGGCTGTACTGCCATTTGCTGAATCGGATGAAGATATAAAGGAAGATTAGCAACAGTGCAAAGATGGTAGCGTAGAAAGCGCTGGTTTGGATATCGTCAGCAATGGTTGCTCCAACTTTGCTTGAGCTGGATACAAAGGTCCCTGTTCCGTCAGGATTCTTAAAGTTTTCAAGGCTTAGGTCAGCTCCAACTACGGAATTTACCCCTTCAAACAATTGAGCCATTACTTTATCGGCAGCCTCGTCGCTATCATCGTCAATCAGGTAGTCTGTTACTACGTTGAAAGTGTTTTCTGTATCAACAGCTTTCACGATGGGTGAATTGCCTTCGAAGGCCGTAGTCAATGCACCACGAAGGGTTTCAATTTCTACTGCATCTTCCTGAGCGAAAGTGATGTTGTAAGAATATCCTCCTTTGAAGTCAACTCCCAATTCAAATCCTTTGGTAACGATGGCTATGATACCGATAGCGATGAATGTTCCGGAGAAAATATAAGCCAATTTTCTCTTGCCCAACCAGTCGATGCTGAGATTAGCAAAAGCATTTTTCGAAACAGAAGAATCAAAGCTCAAGCCTTTGTCTTTTGCTGTCCAGTAGTCGATGATGAGTTTGCCCACCAATACAGCTGTGAAAAGAGAAGACAGCACACCGATGATCAAAACGACTGCGAAACCTTTGATTGGGCCCAAACCAAAATAAGCCAGTACCATGGCAGTCAAAATGGTCGTCACGTTGGCATCCACGATGGCAGAGTAAGAGTTTTGGAAACCGTCGCCGATAGCAGCAATCAAGCTTTTGCCTTCTCTCAATTCTTCTCTGATACGCTCGAAAATGATTACGTTGGCGTCCACTGCCATACCAATGGTCAAAACGATACCCGCAATTCCAGGAAGGGTAAGTACCGTACCATAAGATGCAAGAGCGCCAATAATGAAGAACAGGTTGAGCAACAATGCAATGATAGAAACAATACCTGCTCCTCCGTAGTAAAGGATCATGAAAACAAATACAAGCAAGAAACCGATGGTAAGGGCATTCTGGCTTCTGGAGATGTTTTCTTTACCCAAAGTCGGACCTACCAGAGATTCCTGGATGATTTTGGTTTCTGCAGGCAATTTACCGATTTGAAGGATATTGGAAAGGTCTTTTGCCTCCTGGATAGAGAAGTTACCGGTGATGGAGGAACGTCCGTCCTGGATAGGATTGATTACGCGTGGAGCAGAAACTACTTCGTCGTCCAGTACGATGGCAATCTCGCGATTGTTGTCCTGGGCAGCTGCAGTTGTCAGTTGACCCCATATTTTGGCTCCTTGCCCATCCATAGAAAGGGAAACCGCCACCTCGTTGGTTTGCGGATCCGGGTTGGCAGAAGCGGTAGTTACGCGATCTCCGGACAATGGTGGTTTGTCAGTACCCTTGTCCGCTTTGATAGCGTACAATTCGTATTCGTCTGTTTGTTCGCCTGTTGTAAAGTCCACAAATGGATCTTTAGACCAGCGGAACACTACATCCCGAGGGAAGAGTGATCTGATGTCAGGCCTGCTTAGGTATTCATTGATCAGGTTGCGCTGATTTTTCTTTGCTGTACCCATTACAGCGGGGCTTAGTGTGCCCTGGTTGAGTGTAAGGGCAGTGAAAAGCGGTCCGCCGGCCAGGTTCAATCCACTATCGTAAATGGTATCGATGCTGGCGATTTGCGTTTTGTCGATATTGCCCAGTTCATCGATAGCGAAAGTGGTATCGATACGGGAGATAGTACTTCCTGCATTGCTGCCCAAAACGGCTGACAATCTTTCGTTGGCAGAAATGAAACCTTGCTGAATGCCTGGATCCTGGATGCGGTAAACATTCCAGAATTCAAGTCTGGCAGCCGCTTGAAGGAAGTTTCTTGCGCGCTCAGGGTTATCGATACCCGGCAATTCCACTACGATTAGGTCGCGGGTTTCATCCAGGGATACGTTTGGCTGAGTGACACCCAGTTTGTCGATACGTTCTTTCAATCTTTTGAAAGTCAGGTCAACAGTTTCGTTGGCTTTCGCTCGGATGATGCGCACTACTTCGCCGTCAGGCGTATCGAAATTGATCTCTTCTCGCAGTCCCTCATTTCTTGCAAAGATCGGAGCCAGTTTTTTATCTCCTGCAATTTTACGGAATTCGTCCGCAAACAGGGTTACATAGTCAGATTGAGCATTTTTCTGAGCGATAGAGGCTTTATCCAGTGCTTCAAGGAAGGTAGGATCTTTGCTTTCATTGGCCAGCGCGGAGATGAAATTTCTCAGATCCACTTGAAGAACTACGCTCATCCCCCCCTTAAGGTCAAGTCCGAAAGCCAATTGCTGGCCTTTCAGCTCCTGATAAGTGTAAGATTTCAAAAGCGGGATACTGAAAACCGTTTCTGTTGACATTGAGTCCAAATAAGCTGTCCGTGCTCTTTTGAAAGCCACTTTTTCTTCCGCCGTACCGTCTAGATTTCCAACCTTTGCGGCATACTCATCAGCTTTTCGTTCTACCCCCATGGTCGGCAGGATCAACCCGTATTGTGCCAAAGTCACAAGGGTCATCACGATAAGGAAGAACTTAACAACTCCTTTTCCCATAAATCAATTTTTTGAATGTTAGTACTGTTTCTGTTACTGAGGACAACCAAAAGACTTCGCGTGCGACTGATCTCTCATTGATTGATCCTGTAATTTTAATAATTTTAGAAGCTTACTGAATAAAAAAGCGCCGCAAATATACTTTTTTTAGCATTAAGAATGAAATCGTAAGAGAGGTAAATCAAATTGCTTGAGGCTGGGTTGACCTTTTACAATGCCAAAGTGGGGAAAACCTTTGTTTTATCCTTATAATCAGGCACTCCTGAAAGAATATAAGGCAAAGGATTCTTTCAATGTGGAATTTTTTTTTGCTTGCTTCAACCTAAGCTGGCTTAAAGATGTATTTGAAAATAAAAATCATGAAGGACTCACAACTATTTATCAACGACTGGAAACTTGTTTCCATGCTTTGCCTTACCATGGGGTTGGCTCCCTTTATTCCCGAACCTCATATTTGGGGAAAGATCAAATGGATAGCCGGCGGGGCAGTGGGCATGGGGCCTATGGACTGGTTTGACGTTGTCCTTCACGGGTTTCCCTGGGTACTTTTGCTTCGCCTGATTGGCAAAACGTTGATCGGTGCGGCTAGGTGACGGGAATCACTGAGAGCAAACAAACAAAGCCTGAAATTTGCGACTCAAACTTAATACTGCAAATCTATGAAGTACTTGAATTATTTTGTCGATGGCTACAAGGGATATGCCAATTATCTCTGGAGTGAAATTACTCATCCCAGTCTGCACAATTATTTTTATTGGTTGTTGGGGGTTTCCCTTTTCTTTTTTTTGCTTGAGTGGTTCAGCCCCTGGCGAAAAGAACAGGCAAAGTTCCGCAAGGACTTCTGGCTGGACTTCTTCTACATGTTTTTTAATTTCTTCATCTTCTCCCTGATCATCTACAATGCAGCGTCCATGGTGGTGGTCAATTTTTTCAACGATATCATCGGAGCGGTCAGTGGCTTTGACCTCCAGGCTTCCAATCCAATGAGAAACTGGCCTGCATGGGCCATTCTTTTGACAGGTTTTGTGGTGCGGGATTTTGTCCAATGGTGGGTGCATAGACTGCTGCATTCTTCAGAAAAATTGTGGGAGTTTCACAAGGTACACCACTCGGTCGAACAAATGGGTTTTGCGGCGCATTTGCGTTACCACTGGATGGAAACGGTAGTATACCGAAGCATCGAATACCTGCCTCTTGCCTTACTAGGGATAGGACTTTATGATT
>JALQTV010000163.1 GCA_023268675.1 Saprospiraceae bacterium
TATCTGGCAGCAACTGCCGGAGATTACTGGGTAGAAGCTACCCGAAACGGCTGTTCTGAGAGAGATACGGTCAGTCTTTGGTTCAAGCCCCTGCCTCGTTTCGACCTGGGGGCAGATACCACCTTGTGTGAAGGAGAAATACTAATGCTGGAAGCAAATCTTCCCGAAGCAACGTATTTGTGGCAGGATGGCAGTACTTCCAATACTTTGCAAGTGACAGAACCCGGCTTGTTCTGGCTTCAAACCACCCTGGATGCTTGTGTATATCGCGACAGTATGAGTACGACTTATGCTATCTTTCCAACAGACATTCTTGGGGAGGATCAGACAATCTGCCAGGGAGAGTCGGCCTTACTGGATGCAAGTTTAGAAGGAGCAACGTATTTGTGGCAAAATGGTGCAAGTGCTGCACAGCTACAAGTTGAAACGGAGGGAACCTATCAGGTAATAGTAAATCTAGGACGTTGCAGTGCCAGAGACACTGTTAACGTAAGTGTTTTGCCTCTACCCATTTTTGACCTTGGAGGCGACATCGAATTATGTGCACCGGCGTCGCAGCTACTTGAAATCAGTACAACAGCTGATAGTTATCGTTGGCAGGATGGATCCACCCGATCAAGTTTTACTGCGGTGGAATCAGGTATTTTCAGTGCAACTGCTATAAAGGATGGCTGTTCCTGGACCGACTCTCTTCGCATAGCTATTTATGATCCACGGAAACCAAACCTGGGTTTGGATACGACAATATGCGAAGATGCCGGATTTATTTTGCGGGCAGATGTAGATGCGCAGTTGTACCTTTGGCAGGATGGGAGTACAGGAGCCAGTTTTGAGGTCACCTCACCCGGTGAATACATACTCAGTGCTTTTGAAGGACCATGTGCGGCCAGCGACACCATATCCATTTTTTATCGGCGTTGTACTACTTTTAAGCCTTTTATCCCCAACGCATTTTCTCCCAATGGAGATGGAATCAATGATTTTGTCCGGCCCTTAATGTCGCCTGATATCGAAGTCAGAGACTATACTTTCAGGATTTTTGACCGCTGGGGCAACCTGGTTTTTGAAACCAATGAAATAAACAGGGAATGGGATGGAACTTACAGAGGAAGTGCTTTGCCACAAGGGGTTTTTGTGTATTTTCTTTACATCAAATACCAGGATGACTTTGGTGAAGACACCGCTCAGCTGACAGGAGATATTTTGCTGACCCGCTAGTGGAATGTTATGCTTTGTTTTGCTCCTATGCAGGAATCACTACAAACCTGCATAGGAGCAATTTCTTTTATCTTTTATACTTCCCCCAAACGGCTCTTCCCGGAAATACCTCAGGGACATTTTCGCCGTCTTTGACAACCGGCGTACCATTGACGAGGACGTGTTGGATGCCCTTGGAGTATTCCAATCCTTTGAAAGTGGCCTGGTCCGCAACTTGTTCGGGGTCAAACACGGTGATGTCTGCATCGGCTCCTACTTGTAGCCTGCCTTTGGTGCGCATGGCAGGGGCTACCAATTCCATTCTTTTTGCGGGCATGATGGTCATTTTGGCCAGGGCTTCCATCAGACCGATGGTGTTTTCTTCCCGGACGTATTTGCCCAGAACCCTTGCAAAGGTACCTGCTGTACGTGGGTGCGCTCCCGGAGCATAGGGCATGCCGTCGGAGGCGATCATGGTGATTGGGGAGGCAATGCCCTTGCTGATCCACTCGGGTTTCATCATGTGAATGATGACTACTCCTCCTTTTTTGCGGTACTCGTTGAAAGTGGCTTCCGTCAGGCGCTCGCCGGTGGCTTCCCATTGGATATCGCCATAACTGATCTGCAAACTTTCCTGCCAGCCTTCATCAAATATGGCTGATTCAAGGGAAGTGGAGGCGGCTGTGTAGGGGTACAATTCGGTGGTGATATTGACCCCCTGTTTTTGAGCGGAAGCGATCATGTCAAGGGCGACTTCTATCTCTCCCAAACTCAGACTATTGAGGTGCACGATGTGAAGGGGCGCACCGGCAGCTGCGGCATTGGCCAGGGCTTCCTGGATGCCGGGCAGTCCAAAGCCGCGAGTGTGGCTGTAAACCAGCACCTCTTTTTGAGCGGCCAGCTCATACACCCGATAAATTTCTCCGCGCGTAGAGCCGGGATAATACCCTACGGGTACTCCAATCCCCAAAGCTCCGGCTTCGAGTTCAGCCTCAAGCAAACCCATCATGTCTTTGATTTCAGCTTCGTCCATGGCCTGATAGGCAGCTCTGCCCATGTTGATGGCAATTTTGTCAAGTTCTGACTGATCGTAACCGGGCTTCGCCAAAATTTCTTTGATTTGTTGTACATAAGGAGTGTAGGCTTTCATGGCAAAGGCCCGGATATTAGCCTGTGCCGCGGAAGCTCCGTAATTGACGATGGTATTGCCTTCTTTTTGGGCCATCGCTTTCGCGAAAAAAGGAAGCCCTCCTTCCAGTTCCATGGCGGTGGTCACGCCATCTCGTGCCTGGTAGCGGTGTGCGTCGTTGGTCATCCCGTGGACGTGCATGTCGATGAAACCGGGTGCTACCACCAGACCTCTAGCGTCAATTACCGTTTTTCCACTGATGTCATCCGAAGTAATATCGACAATTTTGTCTCCCCGGATGGCAACATTTTTGATGGCATCCAAACCGGTTTCCGGGTCCATGACGCGCCCGCCCTTGATGACCAGGTCATATTCTGGTGCCTGAGCGCAGGCAAAGGATGAAATAAAAATAGAACACAACAGGCCGTACCACAGCCTTTGGGTCAAGTTGGTCGTTTTGTACATAAGCAGGTTTTAGGTGTTTACAATGCGTTCTGACTTTCCGCCGCCTGCCTTTTTAGCCGAAGGCGAAAACCTAATGGATCCTCACCTTCAGGGCCTGAGTCTGGGCAGAAGCCGGATGGAAGATACTCAGAAAATACATTCCTTTGGGTAAATCCGGTACGCGAAGGGCAATATTTGACTGCTGATCAGAAAAAATATCCAGTTCCTGTCGGTACAAAACCTGTCCCAATGCATTTTGCCAGCTCAAAATCCGCTTTCCGGCAAGCCATTCTCCTGCTTCCAATTGAAGGTTCTGGCCGGATTGGACCGGATTGGGATAAATTTTTATTTGTTGGGCCTTCGGCAAAAAATCAGCCACAGAGGTGCTCAAATCTTTTTCTCCGGGTCTGAAAACAGGCTGATTTACCCATAAA
Organism: Saprospiraceae bacterium; assembly: GCA_023268675.1. Lineage (GTDB taxonomy): Bacteria > Bacteroidota > Bacteroidia > Chitinophagales > Saprospiraceae > JALQTV01. The sequence continues at coordinate 3,205 of JALQTV010000163.1, forward strand.
TGCCAGGCTCCGGGTGCAAGGTTGAAAGTGTATTCCGTGTTGGCAATCACCAGGCTGTCGCCGGTGGCATAGTCGTACCATTTGCCGGAGTGAGGGAAGGTAACCATCTGGGATCCTGTGACTACGTCAAAATTACCTATAGCGAGGTATTGCATGGTCTCATCGCCATTGGTCAACCATTTTATGGGATTGGCCAGGCTGTAAACCATGTCACTGCCCCGAAAAGACAGAGGGAATTCCCGCTTCAGGTAGGCCAAATCGCTGATCCAGTTGTAAAGCTCCCGACGGTCGGGATTGTCGTAATAATCCCAGCGAATGGGTTTGGGGCCGGTACGGCAAAAGTTTTGTACGCTTCCATCAGTACAGTAGTTGATAGGGAAATCATAGGCCAGTTCGCCAAATTGCCAGATCATTTTAGGGCCGGGAATGGTCCAAAACAGGGCATGAGCCATTTTGATCCGCTCGATGCTGGTTGAAAAGTTGGAGGCATTGTAGGATCCTGAACTTTTGGCGTAATTGACATTTTCGTACATCAGGCGTTCTTCATCATGGCTTTCCATATAACTTACTACATGGGGATAATTCCAGTTGCGGGTAGCGTAATAGGTCCAGTCGAGATTGGACTGGTTGTTGTCGTTGTATCCCAGTAGAGCTTCTTTGTAAGGAAAGTGGACATTGCCCCAGACCATGAAGCCGTAATCAGTCAGCTCGAGTTCCTCGGAGTTGGCAGCAAAGTGCTCCAGGATCAGGTAGGCATCGGGAAAGTCTGCACGGATGACATCGGACATTCGTTTCAGCAATTTGATTCGGGAGGCATCATAGGCTCCCCAGGCCCCCACATCTTCGAGGTTGTCTTTTTGGGTGATCCCTTTGGAAAGGTCGAAGCGATAGCCGTCCAGATTGAATTCATGAAGCCAGTAGGTGACAATTCTGTCAACGAAGCGCTGGGTAAAGGGACTTTCGTGATTGAAATCATAGCCTACGTTGAAAGGGTGTTTGGGGATGGGATTGAAATAGGGGCTGTCCATGGCGGGCCGGTCATTTGCTTCGTCCCAATACATGCGCACGAGCGGACTTTGTCCAAAAGCATGGTTCAATACAATATCCAGAATCACCGCCATCCCTTTTGAATGGGCAGCATCTACAAATTCTTTGAAACGAATGGGATCTCCGTAATATTTGTCCAGCGCCATGTGGTAGGAGGGGTTGTAGCCCCAACTGATATTGCCTTCAAATTCGTTGACCGGCAAGAGCTCTATGGCATTGACACCCAGTCTTTGGAGATAATCAAGGGTGTCGATGAGGTCGGCATAACTGTGAGATTCCAAAAAGTCGCGGATGAGCAACTCATATACAAACAAGTCTTCTACTGGAGGAGCTTCGAAATCCGGCACCTGCCACTCGTAAGGGAAACCTTCCGCTCTGAAGGCGGTGACGCGTTCTACTCCTTGTTCAGGATAAGGGGGCAAATCTCTGAATACACCCTCCAGATAGGGATCATGGGCCGGGTCAAGGACCAACTCCGAAAAGGGATCTGCTATGTATAATTCACCGTCGACCAGGTATTGATAGCGGTACCACTGACCTGTTGGCAACGCTCCCAGGTTGAGCCAAAAGCCGTTGTCATCTGTTGATTTGTTCATGACAAAATCCGGGTGTGCCTGCCAGTTGTTGAAATCACCCAGTACAATGACATGTTCTTTTTGAGGGGCTTCCAGGTACAACACAATGTCTCCGTTTGGCAAGCGATTGATTCCCTGGTGTATGTTTTCTGGCAAATCAACCTTTTCTTCCGCAGGAAGCAAAAAATAATCAAAGGCAAAAGAATCGGTATTTGCTGTGCCTGTTTCCGTAGCGATTACGGTGACGGGGTAAAGTCCGGCTTCGCCACCGGGGGTGTAAGTGAATTGAAAGCGGTTGGTGTCTGATGGGGATTGGTAGATTGGCTGATCTCCTGCCAGGATGCTGATAGCTGCTTTTCTGTTGACCTGAGCTTTTACGGTAAAGGAAGATCCTGGTTCCAACACCAAGAGTTCCTGTCCCGGCAATTCTTCCAGCAAGATGAGCTGCTCCTGGTTTTCATAAATGTCCACATAGATATCGCTGCCGTCGCTGGACCTTCCTGCTTTGCTTCCGTCCGCATTGCGGAAAACGAAAGCGAGTTTGAGTACTTTTTCGCCTGCGGGTACGCCGTAAAATTCCCGGATATTCATAGAAAATATATAGCGGTCTATGCCTGTCTGGGTCATTTTCAAACGCGGGATGACCTTGCCCCAGTCTCCCTGCACATATTTCCAATCGGTAGGACTGGTACTGTTGGAGGTGATCAGGCCGGTGTGCATGTAAACATCGCAATTGCAACCCGCAAGGCCTGCATTGCCTTTTGAGGCATCAAAACTTATGCTGATGTTGTCGTCTGAAGTGGGAAATTGTGGGATCGTAGTCACGACCTGAGCCTGTGCCAGCTTGATCGTGGATAAAAGGCACAGTACTACTAACAATCTTTTGGAGATCATCGCCGATGGTTTGTTTGTTGTGTATTTGTGGGAATCAGGTGTTTATCTGGCAGGTTTTAGAAAGTTGGGCCTTGTACCCAATTCATTGGCAATATAACTATATTTTTGATGTAAGTAAAAGAATGATAGTCATAAAAAATACGAGATTGTCTCTGTTGCTGTTTTCCATGTTGGTCTTCAAAACCTGGTGCCAGCCTTTTGCTTTTGTTGATCTGGCTCCTGAAATGGGAATCGATTATACAGGCCGCAATTCAGGCATTGCTGTAGCCGATTATGATGGAGATGGTTACGAGGATCTTTATATTTCAGTTTGGAATGGCCCCAACCGTTTGTTAAGGAATATTGGGGGACAAGGTTTTGAAGAAAAAACGGAGGAGGCGGGAGTGGCACTTTCCGGCAATAGCAGGGCCAGTGCCTGGATTGATTACGACAATGACGGTTTTCCGGATCTTTACGTGAGCGATTATGAAGCACCCGATGTGCTTTTTCGCAACAATGGAGACGGCACTTTTTCTGATGTTACCCTCTCGGCTCGTATTGGCAATATTGGCAAACCTTACAGTGTGAATGTGGTGGATTACGACAATGATGGCTGGTTGGATATTTATATTTCGAGAGCAGGCTATCCGTTTGACAACCTAAGACATAACCTACTTTTCATCAATAATAAAGACCTGACATTTACGGAAAAGGCTGCGGAATACGGCTTAGCAGACT
>JALQTV010000164.1 GCA_023268675.1 Saprospiraceae bacterium
GCTTTCACTCTGGGAGTGTTGGCCTATGTTTCTGGTAATGCTATTACAGCAAACTACCTCAATATTTTGCATTTGCCGGGAGCGGGGGAATTGCTGGTTTTTACGGCAAGTTTGACAGGTGCCTGTCTGGGCTTTTTGTGGTACAATTCGTACCCTGCCAAAGTTTTTATGGGAGATACCGGAAGTTTGACCCTGGGAGGCATCATTGCAGCACTGGGAATTGTATTGCGCAAGGAATTGCTGATACCGGTACTTTGCGGAATTTTCCTGGTTGAGAGTCTTTCTGTAATTCTGCAAGTGGCTTATTTCAAATATACGAAGAAGAAATATGGAGAGGGTCGGCGATTGTTTAGAATGTCTCCACTGCATCACCATTTCCAAAAGTTGGGGATGCATGAAGCAAAAATCGTATCCCGGTTTTGGATCGTAGGTATATTGTTGGCAGTAGTGACAATCATTACTTTAAAAATAAGATAAGCATATTGGAATGAAAATCGTGGTTTTCGGAGCGGGTGAAAGTGGTACCGGTGCAGCTTTACTGGCTGTAAGGCAGGGCTATGAGGTCTTTGTGACGGAGGCAGGTACAATAGGATCAGCCAACCGCGAGCGCTTGCTGCAAGCCAATATCGCTTTTGAAGAACAAGGGCATACAGTCAAGCGCCTGGAGATGGCAGATTTGATTGTAAAAAGCCCGGGTATTCCGGACGATGTACCGGCGATCAGGGAACTCAAGTCTTTGGGTAAGGAAGTCATTGGAGAGATAGAATTTGCTTATCGCTTTTTGCCGCCAGGCGGAAAAATTATTGGTATCACCGGAAGTAATGGGAAGACTACTACGACACTATTAACCTACCACCTGCTGCACGTGGCAGGACTGGATGTGGCCTTGGGGGGAAACGTAGGTCGCAGTTTTGCTTCTTTGCTATTGGAAGCACCAAGGGATTGGTATGTATTGGAACTGAGTAGCTTTCAGCTGGACGGCATCCAAAATTTCCGCCCGGATATCGCCATGATACTGAACATCACACCCGACCACCTGGACAGGTATGAATACCGAATGGAATTGTATGCGGCATCAAAGTTCCGCATCGTTCAAAACATGAATGCGGAGGGAATTTGTCTGGTGAATGCAGGAGATGACACCATACAGGCTCGCTTAGCGCTTACCCATAGTATGAATCAGTGGGAGTCCATTGCAGATACTCAGATTCAAGGCGAGGAACTATTGTCTGCCGGAGAACAGTTTGTATTGTCCAACCCTATGCTGCAGGGCAGGCACAATGCACTGAATGCCCTGTTTGCTATTCGAACTGCTCAGTTGCTGGGGATTCCTTCCGACAGGATACAAAAGGGATTGGACAGTTTTGTGAACCATCCGCACCGATTGGAGCCGGTAGGTACCGTAGAAGGTGTCGCTTTTATCAACGACAGCAAGGCGACCAATACGGATGCGGTGTTTTATGCGCTGGATGCAATGAAAGTGCCGGTGATCTGGATTGTGGGTGGACAGGATAAAGGCAATGATTACAATAGCCTGATCCCGCTGGTTCGGGAAAAAGTGAAAGTGATTGTTTGCATGGGACTGGACAACAGGCCCATATTGGAGGCTTTTGGACATTTAGGAAAGCCGATAATAGAAGTACAATCGGCTCAAAAGGCAGTAAACGAGTCTCTTGCTTTGGCAGAAAAGGGAGACGTGGTATTGTTGTCTCCTGCTTGTGCCAGTTTTGACTTGTTCAGGAACTATGTGGACCGGGGAGATCAGTTCAGGTCGGCAGTAGCATTGCTGCAAACAAAGGAAAGAGAAAGGAAAGAAAACCAAAAAGGATAGATATGTCATTAGGGGCAAGGATTTCGGCGGAACTTAGAGGGGACAGGGCTATTTGGGCCATTGTGCTGGTCCTGGCACTGTTTTCGATACTGACGGTGTACAGTTCTACCGGTACCCTGGCGTATAGAGTAAACGGCGGAAATACCGAAAGTTTTTTGTTTAAACACGGCCTGATCATAGCCGGTGGTTTGCTGCTGACTTATATGAGTTATCTGATGCATTATATGCGTTTCAACCGTTGGGCGCCTTATCTGGTGTTGTTTTCTATCCCCATGCTTACCTATACTATTTTTTTTGGGGCAGATATCAACGATGCCCGAAGGTGGATAGAATTGCCCCTGATCGGGATTACCTTTCAAACATCGGATTTTGCCAAGTTGGCACTGATAACCTATATCGCACGGGTAATTTCTTCACGCCAGGATTACATCAAAGACTTTGGAAGTTCTTTTGTACCCATCATCGTACCCGTACTGGTGATTTGTGGATTGATAGCACCGGCTGATTTGTCCTCTGCGATCCTATTGTTTGTCACTTCTCTGACCATGATGTTTATTGGGAGGGTGCACATGAAATACATATTGTTGTTGTTGTTCCTGGGGGTCGTAGTGTTTTCTTTTTTGGTGACCATAGGGCGATTTTTCCCTGACTTTGTGCGGGTGGATACCTGGACATCGCGTATGAGTGAGTTCGTGGACAATCCTGAAGGAGGATACCAGATACAACAGGCGAAGATTGCCATTGCCAATGGGAATATTTTTGGCCTGGGGCCGGGCAACAGCATACAGCGCAACTTTCTGCCTTCGCCTTATTCGGATTTTATTTATGCTATTATTTGTGAAGAGTATGGATTGTTGGGTGGTTTTGCTATCATATTTCTGTACTTATTTTTGTTTTTCAGAGCTACGCGTCTGATTACCAAAAGTCCGAAAGCTTTTGGAGCCATGCTGGTCATGGGCTTGAGCGTCAGTCTGATACTGCAGGCATTCACCAATATTGCTGTTTCCCTTCATTTGTTGCCGGTAACGGGGATTACACTACCCCTGGTGAGTATGGGAGGAACTTCTGTGCTGTTTACCTGTATTTCTTTTGGGATGATATTGAGCGTTAGTAAATACATAGAGTCTTTACAATAAAACAAAAAAATAAATAGGAGGGTTGATTTGGGGACAATGGATTAAATTGCGTAACTTTAGTTAATTCTATCTATTAACAGATCGTTACACCTTATACGATCCGCATTCCCCTGATTACACCCTTTGTCAAAAACAGGATTGTACCCGGCAGTGACTGTTCCTGACAGGAGCTTTCTACTGTGGTATTTTAACAAAGGGAAAAGGATATGCAACAACCACACAACAAGAGGATTAAAGTCATCATCAGTGGAGGTGGCACGGGAGGACATATTTTCCCTGCTATTGCCATTGCAGATGCCTTGCGAGCTTCGGTAGCAGACTTGGATGTGCTGTTTGTCGGAGCTCTTGGCAAGCTTGAAATGCAGAAGGTGCCTGCAGCAGGGTATCCGATTGAGGGATTGTGGATAAGCGGTTTTCAGAGAAGTCTCAGTGCGCGCAACCTACTCTTTCCTTTGAAGTTGATCCACAGTTTGTGGAAATCGCGGAAAATTATCAGGCAATTCAAGCCTGATGCAGTGGTAGGTGTAGGTGGGTATGCCAGCGGACCGCTTTTGGAGATGGCTACCCGGATGGGGGTTCCTTCGCTTATACAAGAGCAAAACTCTTTTGCAGGCATGACGAATCGTTTATTGGGTGGAAAGGTGCAGCATATTTGTGTTGCTTTTGAGGGAATGGAGCAGTTTTTTCCGAAGGAGAAATTATTATTGACCGGAAACCCGGTGCGCAAGGATTTACAGCAGGAAAGCGAAGCGTTGCGAGCTGAAGCCATACAGTATTTCGGCCTCGAAGCAGGGAAACCTGTGATTCTCCTGTTTGGGGGAAGTCTGGGAGCCCGTACTTTGAACCGTGCGATGGAAGCGGCAACAGCCTTGCTGGAGTCACGGCCTGAGGTACAGGTGATCTGGCAGACTGGTAGCTTGTATGCTGAAGGAGCAGCTTCCAGTGCTACAGCAGCACTTCCTGGAGTGAAAGCGATGAAGTTCATCGATCGTATGGACCTGGCTTATGCAGCTGCAGATCTGGTACTTTGTCGAGCAGGTGCGCTGACCATTGCAGAAATTTCCATGCTGGGCAAGCCGGCAATTTTGGTGCCTTCGCCCAATGTGACGGCTGATCACCAGACCAAAAATGCCATGGCGCTGGTAGAGCGCGGAGCAGCCCGACTGGTGTCAGATGCAGCAGCAGTGGAGCATTTGATGCCCGAAGCTTTGGCCCTGCTGGACGACGCGGAGGCACGGGGTGCTTTGAAAACAGCAATAAAGCAATTTGCCAGACCGGATGCAGCAAAGCACATAGCGGAGGCAATCGTAGAAATGATTGAAAAGTAAACATGAAGGACCTCAAGGATATAAAAACCGTATTTTTTGCCGGTATTGGCGGCATAGGCATGAGTGCTTTGGCGCGCTATTTCCTTCAGGAGGGAATAGGTGTATATGGCTATGACCGCACAGAGACTGCTCTTACCCATACTTTGGAAGGAGAAGGAGCTAAGGTGTTTTACGAGGATGATGTTGCTTTGTTGCCTGACAAGATCGATCTGGTGATTTATACACCGGCTGTACCGACGACCAATGCTGTATTGAATCATTTGCGGGAACAAGGGATCGTGGTCATGAAGCGATCTGAGGTACTGGGATTGATCAGCAGATCCCGAGAAGTGCTTGCCATTGCGGGAACGCACGGAAAGACGACGACGACAAGTTTGCTGACCTGGCTTTTGCGCTATTGTGGGGTGGAGTGCTCTGCTTTTCTGGGAGGTATTTCCAATAATTTTTCTTCCAATTTTGTCTCGGGTAACAGCCAATGGGTGGTAGTGGAAGCAGATGAATACGACCGTTCTTTTCTGCAATTGTCCCCTGCAATGGCAGGCATCATTGCAATGGATCCGGATCATCTGGAGATTTACGGAAATTGGCAAAACATGCTGGATACGGGGTTCCTTGCTTTCGCAGATCGTGTGAAGACGGGTGGATTGCTGTTGGTTCGACATGATTTGCAGGATTATATGGGTGGGCGTGCCTGCCATACCTTTGGAGTAGAACACGGGGAGTATTGTGCTTCCAATGTGCGGGTACAGGATGGCCGTTTTTATTTCGATTTTCTTTTTCCCGGAGGGAAGGTAGAAAATTGCAGCATGGCGCTTCCTGGAAGGCACAATATTGAAAATGCTACTTTGGCATTGGCAATGGCAGTTAGGCTGGTAGAAGATCCCCGGAAACTTCGCGATGCACTGGCTGCATTTCGGGGAATTCGACGCCGTTTTGAGTTTGTCGTGTCAGACAAAGTCACTTACATTGATGATTATGCACATCACCCGGAAGAGCTGCAGGCGGTGATTCGGGCTGCCAGGGAGTTGTTTCCCGGCAAAAAATTAACAGGAGTTTTTCAGCCGCATTTGTACAGTCGTACACAAGATTTGGCAGACGGCTTTGCTGCCGCACTGGATCAGCTGGATGAAGCTGTCTTGTTACCGCTGTACCCGGCAAGAGAAGAAGCCATTCCCGGAGTGTCATCGCATACCATACTGGAAAAGATGCAGCTCGGAAACAAGGCAGTGCTTTCAAAAGAAGCCTTGTTGGAGCGGTTGGAAAGAGGAGGATTAGAGGTTTTGCTCACCATTGGAGCAGGAGATATTGATCGATTGGTGGAGCCGATCAGAGCTTTATTAGAAAAAAAATAAGCAGGTAAAAACAACCACAATACGGATGATCCGGATAAAAAAAATACAAAACAAAGAGCTGCTGGCTTCTCTTCGGCGCATCGCCAATTTGGCAGGAGCTTTGCTTTTGTTAGCAGTATTGATTGCGGCGGTTGAGAAGAAGGAATCCAGGGTAGTCAATCAGGTGATCATTGAGGTAGAAGCCCTGGAGGGCAACAGATTTCTGATTGATTCTGCCGATGTGGTGCGTACCATAGAGCGGACTTTTGGCTATCGCCTGGAAAACTTACCCCTTGCCCGGGTAGAAATAGAGCGTTTGGAGCGGGTATTGGAGGAAGATCCCTTTGTAAAAGAAGCCGAAGTGTTTTTGGATGCTGAGGTCAATGTACACATTGAATTGGATCAGCGGGAGCCCATTTTGCGCATCATTGATGGCAATGGTCTTAACTATTATCTGGATAAGGAGGGAGAGCGTTTGCCGCTTTCTACCCACTACACCCCCAGGATTTTGGTTGCTTCGGGAAACATCCCGCCGCATGTGCCAGATTTCCTGGACAAAGAGCAGTATCTGCTCAAGGACCTTTATCATCTGGCAGAACGTATCCTGGCAGATCCATTTTTGAAATTGATGACAGAGCAATTATATGTCAATAATAGCAGAGAATTTATATTGATTCCCAAGGTAGGCAGACAAAAAATTTTGCTGGGAAGGGCCGATAACCTGGACGAAAAGCTTGAAAACCTCAAGCTGTTTTACGAAAGGGCTCTGCC
>JALQTV010000165.1 GCA_023268675.1 Saprospiraceae bacterium
TCAGGAAAATGTACCGGGAGACTTCCCCTATACGGCAGGCGTTTTTCCTTTCAAAAGAAAAGGGGAAGATCCCACGCGCATGTTTGCCGGAGAAGGAGGTCCGGAACGAACCAACAAACGGTTCCACTATTTGTCGTTGAATATGCCGGCAAAAAGACTTTCCACCGCTGTCGATTCCGTAACACTTTACGGACAAGATCCAGATCTTCGCCCTGATATTTATGGGAAAATCGGTAATTCCGGCGTAAGCGTTTGCTCTCTGGATGATGCCAAAAAACTGTACTCCGGTTTTGACCTGTGCAATCCGGCAACTTCCGTATCCATGACCATCAATGGTCCGGCTGCTACCATCTGTGCTTTTTTTATGAATGCTGCCATAGACCAGCAGTGTGAGTTGTATATCCGTGAGCACCAATTGGAATACCTGGTCGAGGAACGCCTGAAAAGTTTGTACGACGACAGAGGCTTGCCAAGACCCACCTATACGGGAAATATTCCCGAAGGGCACAACCAACTCGGGTTGCTGCTGCTTGGCCTTAGTGGAGACCAGGTGCTGGAACCGGAAATTTATGCAGATATCAAAGCCAAAGCCCTGCAAGCAGTACGTGGTACAGTTCAGGCTGATATTCTTAAGGAGGATCAAGCGCAAAATACCTGTATTTTTTCGACAGAGTTTTCACTCAAACTCATGGGCGATGTACAGCAATATTTTATAGATGAAAAAGTCCGCAACTTCTACTCCGTTTCCATTTCAGGTTACCATATCGCCGAAGCGGGGGCAAATCCCATTACCCAGCTTGCTTTTACCCTTGCCAATGGGTTTACCTTTGTAGAATATTACCTTTCGAGAGGCATGCATATTGATGACTTTGCCCCCAACCTGTCTTTCTTTTTCTCCAACGGCCTGGATCCCGAATATGCCGTTATCGGTAGGGTTGCCCGCAGAATATGGGCCAAAGCCATCCGGTACAAATATAAAGGAAACGAACGATCTCAAAAGCTGAAATACCACATTCAAACTTCGGGGCGCTCCCTGCACGCACAGGAGATTTCTTTTAACGATATCCGTACTACCCTCCAGGCTTTGTATGCCATTTATGACAATTGCAATTCCCTGCATACCAATGCCTATGATGAAGCAATCACTACACCGACTGAGGAGAGCGTCCGCCGGGCAGTTGCTATACAGCTGATTATCAATCATGAATTAGGCCTTGCCAAAAATGAAAATCCGCTCCAGGGGGCTTTTATCATCGAAGAACTTACAGATCTCGTCGAAGAAGCCGTGCTCATGGAATTTGACCGGATTACCGAAAGAGGTGGTGTACTGGGAGCCATGGAAACCATGTACCAACGAGGAAAAATCCAGGAAGAAAGCCTGTATTATGAAACGCTCAAACACTCAGGAGAATACCCGGTTATTGGGGTCAATACCTTCCTGAGCAAAGACGGATCACCAACTATCATCCCGGAAGAAGTCATTCGCTCGGGCGAAGGAGAAAAGGAGCAACAAATCCGCTTTTTACAAAACCTCCATCAGGCACAACATACAATAGCCGAATCAGCACTTCAAAAACTCAAAGAAACTGCTCTCTCCGGTGAAAATATTTTTACCGAACTCATGGAAACCACCAAATACTGCTCTCTTGGACAGATCACTGCCGCACTTTATGAGGTGGGCGGGCAGTACCGCAGAAATATGTAAATGCCATTTTCTCATACTTATCCTAATTTCAGCATTTTGTTTCCTGAGGCAAAATGCTGAAATTAGGAGTGCTATATTGATTTTTTAATTTTAATTAATTCTATGTAATTAGTAGAATTAATTGATCCTATTTTTATATTTGAGCTTTCTTTCAACAAACAAAAGCAAAATGGCAAACAAACAAAGATTCGAAACGCTTCAACTTCATGCGGGCCAGGAAGTTGACCCGGTAACCGGCTCCCGGGCTGTTCCGCTTTACCAGACAACTTCCTACGCATTTAAGGATTCTGAACACGGAGCGAATCTTTTCGCACTGCGCGAGTTTGGAAACATATACACCCGGATCATGAATCCTACCACCGATGTTTTTGAAAAGCGCGTTGCAGCACTGGAAGGTGGAGTCGCCGCACTGGCAGTATCATCGGGTCAGGCTGCTCAGTTTATAGCCCTAAACAACATCCTGGAAGCCGGAGACAACTTTGTCAGCAGTTCCAATCTATATGGCGGTACTTACAACCAATTCAAAGTTTCTTTCAAAAAACTGGGAATAGATGCCCGATTTGCAGAGAACGAATCAATCGATGCTTATGAACAGAAGATTGACGATCAGACCAAAGCCATCTACTGTGAGACGATCAGTAACCCCTCCTACCATGTCCCTGATTTTGAAGGTTTGGCGGCTCTTGCCCAAAAGTACGATTTGCCACTAATCGTAGACAACACTTTTGGTGCAGGGGGCTATTTGTTCAGACCACTGGAGCATGGTGCAAATATCGTGGTAAGCTCCGCTACCAAATGGATAGGTGGTCACGGAACCAGCATAGGGGGAATCATCGTTGATGGAGGAAGCTACAACTGGGGCAATGGTAAATTTCCAGCTTTTTCTGAGCCTTCGGAGGGCTATCACGGCCTGGTTTTTTCTGAAGTTTTTGGCGTAGGCAGTCAATTTGGCAACATCCAGTTTATTATAAGAGCCAGAGTAGAGGGCTTGAGAGATTTTGGTCCCGCCATTTCTCCATTCAACTCCTTTATGTTGTTGCAGGGACTTGAAACCCTGTCGCTGAGAGTAGAAAGAACCGTTGCCAATGCTCTGGAACTAGCGCAATGGCTGCAGGCTCATCCAAAAGTTGAATCTGTCAACTATCCGGGTCTCGAAAACCATGCTGCCCACGAGAGAGCCAAAAAATACCTGAAAAGAGGTTTTGGCGGTGTTTTGTCCTTTACCATTAAGGGGGACAAAGAACAGGCCGTAAAATTTGTGAACCAACTAGAACTGGTAAGCCACCTGGCAAATGTAGGAGATGCAAAAACCCTGATCATCCAACCTTCAGCAACTACCCATCAGCAATTGTCGCATGAAGAACAATTGGCAGCCGGCGTCACCCCTACCATGTTAAGAGTCTCGGTCGGAATAGAACATATTGAAGACATCAAAGCCGACTTTTCTCAGTCCTTTGATAAAATTTAAGGATAGCAATCATTCCTATCCATCCGGGAAATTTTCTGTCAGAGAATTTCCCGGTAAGCTTTTCATTTTTCAGGGATCTTTCAACTTTTATCGTTAAATTGAAATAAATATCCCGCTTATGGAAATGAAAGAACAAGAATACATGACCCAAAGGGTAGATGATCAGCTCAACTGGCTGGAAAAGAAAAGTGCCTTCAATCAGAAAAGGTACAAACTCACAAAAGCAGTTGTGATCGTCGCTTCCGTATCCATTCCCTTTTTGGCAGGGCTAATCGATGAAAATGCTTCCCTGATGAAGTATGCTATCGCTTTTTCCGGTTTCATCATTTCTATTGCGGAAGGATTTGCAGCCCTCAACAAGTACCACGAAAACTGGGTGCAATACAGGGTAACTGCTGAAGCACTGAAACGGGAAAAAATCATGTATCTCACCCAATCCGGTGCCTACAAGGAAAGTGCCGAAGCGTTCAAAACCTTTGTTGTTCAAGTGGAAGGCATCCTGGCAAATGAAAATGCCAAATGGGAGGAAGTTATTTCGCAAAAGGTAGATGTTCCGGGAGCAAAAGATGATGCACCTTCATCGTAGGTGCATTATTTTCTTTTGCCACCTACACGCTCCTTTTTCTGCTGTCAAAATCAAAAACCCGGCTGGAAGCCTGGTTCCGTCTATGCTGTATCGGGATCGACCTTCCGGAATAAGTCCGCTGAATCTCAGCCACTCTCTGCCATGCATGTCCGTAATGCGGTAAGAGAACTGCCCTGCACTGGCTGCCTCCACCGCCAATTCCAGGGTTTGATTGAAAGGATTGGGATAGGTTTGTATCGTTGTAGACCATTCAACTGAAATCGCTCCCTGCTTTTCATCCGGAAGGAGACTCCCATGAAGAAAGCTTCCACTACTCAGACTCCAATCCACGTCTCCTATTTTAATTGCATAAAAATCTACTCCAATGACTTCGGATGCAAGCCATTCTACCCTAAAGGATTCCGGAAATGATTCGTACCAGGGATTTTCGGGCACGGGAAAGCGATAGGAACGATCAACAAACCGCCAGCTGCTATTGTATTGAAACGATGCATCTACTCCTAAAATCAATCTTCGCAGATGAATAAGATCCAGGGTTGTCACATAACCCGAATTGTCAGCATCAGCCGCAATGATCTTCAGCGGTGAGTTGAGCGGAGCAACACCAAGGATGTGTTTGCTGATAAGAACCAAATCAACGGTGGAGACACCCGCTACCGGATCTTCATCGCACTCAGGCTTGATGACATAAGATTCACCCATGGGTAAATCCTCCAGTTTATATGTTCCATCGGAATTGCCACGAATGCCAAACTCCATATAGCCACTTACCTTTATAGAAAACTGCTGCATAGGAACTTCGTTTGCCAGTATTACGCTTCCCTGGATGTTTCCAAAACCGGACAAAAGGGTAATCGTCTGGGTACAGGCCTCCGAAGGCTGCTTGCCCCCTGCATCCGTGACCATAAAAGTACGGATGATGCTCCCTCCGCTACAGGTACTTCCTGTAACCACTGGCGCAAGTTCTTGCCACCGCACCCGCGACTGACAATTGTCCTGCAATACCGGTTTTCCAAACAATGACTGCAATTGAGTAGTATCTTCCGGAGAAAAACCAACCGGCAAGTCTGCACAACTCATCACCAGTGATGGAGGCGCCGTACAAACAGGCCGTATGTTGTCATTTACCTGGATATACAATGTGCAAGTATTTGAATTGCCCGCCTTATCTTCCAATAACAATTCTATCGGGATATCTTTTCCTGCATCCAAACAAGAAAAGTCTATGTAAGCAGCATGAGCTCCGACCAAGTCCAATCGCCTGATTCGTGTCTCCTCCAAGCCACAGGCATCAAATGCAGCCTCAACCATGTCACTGGCCCACATGCGGGCCAAACCCAATCCCCCCAAAGAAATCGTCAGCTTTTCCTTGCAGGCAATGACCGGTTCGACTTTGTCGCTGACGCAAATCGCCTGCCTAAAAACAGATTGATTGCCACAGGCATCTTCAGCAGTGTACAACAATTCGTGGCACCCCACGGGAATAGCCGAAAAATGAAAGGGAACAACAGCAGAAGCAATAATAAGAGTATCCGTTTGCACTCCAATCTGAACGCCAAAAATGTTGAAAACCGGAATTTGTACCACTGACCGAATTTCTGCTGAAATATCCGTTGTCGAACAAGCATCCGAAACTTCAGGTACCGGCACCTGAATATTCGAGGTACAATCAAATGCTCCGGTAGAATAGAACAAGGTATCGGTCGGGGTTTGTAGGATTTTCACAATAGGTACCTGCGTGTCCTCAATGAAAATATATTGATCCAACAGCTGAAAAACCGAAGCCTTGCACCAATCCACCACCGTCCATTGCCTGTAAATCACCGAGCTACCGGCACACCTTTCCACACGAGATACATTCCGATAAGCAGCCGCTATATTCGCATATCCGGACTGAAGGCTATGAACGCCATAAGCACTTCGAATCAGGGGATAACCACACTGTTGGGGATCGGGGTTGCCCTCGGCATCGAGGCTCATTATTTCCGAACATTCCAAAAAAACCTGCACAGGTGGAGCGATGACATCTGCCAGTTGTGGTTGCCTAAAACGGATTTCCTGAACGCAATTGCTTTCATTGGCAGATCCATCTCGCACCGTAAAATTTCGGTACAAAGTCACTTCAGAACAAGAAGCTGCTTCCATTTTGTCCAAAAATTCCAGTTGCAAGTTACTCGTACAGTTGTCCAAACCTCCAGGAATACCCGTGTGCTCCAGGTTTTCGTACTTGCGATAAACACTGTCTGCATCAGAAATCAACAAATCTGCCCTTACCAAGCTCTCGCAGCTCAGGTATCGATCCGGAGACCCATTTTTTTTGGGAGACAGCCCTGAGTCCCCATATATAGCCCAAACATAGGTTTCTTCTGTACGCCCTTCGGGTCTCGCAGCCAGGAGTGTATAATTTGCATCCTTTTTGAGCGGCAGCGTCATTTCCAGTACCGGGTATAGGTCAGACTGCCCCGTCCATTCAGCAAGCAACACGCTTAAGTTTTCGTATCTATTTTGCAGTTTCCCGGAAAAGCTATTGCTATATACGGCTGAAATTGCCCGTCGGCAGGGATGATCAGAGTCCATAAATCCACCGTAAACCACAGCCGTATTATGCTGCCACGTACTAAACAGTACCATGTTATA
>JALQTV010000166.1 GCA_023268675.1 Saprospiraceae bacterium
ACGATAACCCCAACTACCTTACTCGCCTCCGCTACAACTGGATGTACATACCTCAGATGCTGAAGCGCATGGAAGATACAGCACCTCCCGGAGCAGATTTGTCCAGTTGGCGCTATTGAATCGAATTTTTTTACCCAAACCATCTATTATTAGGATATGAAAAAAATTGTTCTGATTGCCGTTTGCTTGTTTAACCTGCAGTTCCTGGTGGCTCAACAGCCGATTGATAGGGCCAATTACGCTCAGGCAGCAAAATTTTCGCCGGACAGGCTGAAAAAAATGGTCTTTTCCCTGAGTGTGGATCCCCATTGGCTCAAGGAAAGCGATCGCTTCTGGTACATGTACAAAACAACCGAAGGCACTTTTTACTACCTCGTAGATCCCGCTAAAAAAACGAAAACAACCTTGTTCGATAATGTCAAAATGGCGGCAGATATGTCGCGGTTGACGGGTGATCCTTTTGACGCGCAACACTTGTACATCGAAAAGCTGAAGTTTGTCAAAGCAGAGACGGCTGTTCAGTTTGAGGTGACGAGCAAGCTGGTAGAGGTCGAAGCCGAATCAGAAAGCCAGGAAAATGAGCAGGACAAACAGCGCACCAAAAAACCGGCTAAAATGGAACCCAAGGTGTATCATTTTGAATACGATTTGCTCAGCAAAACATTGCGCCTGTTGGAGGATTATGAAAAACCCAAAAAGACTCCCGAATGGGCTTCAATTGCTCCCGATTCTTCTTATGTGCTTTTTGGTCGCAACGACAACCTCTATTGGATGAGCTTCGATGATTATTTGAAGGCAGTATCCGATGAAAAGGATTCTACAATCGTAGAAAATCAATGGACAAGTGACGGAGTAGAAGATTTTAGTTACCACCGATATTCTCGCGGAGAGACGAATGTTGACGAAGTGAAAAACAAAGACAAGCGAAAGGCAGTCAGCGTAATTTGGTCTCATGACAGCCGGAAGTTTGCGCTTGTCAAAACGGACTATCGCGAAGTAAAAGACCTTTGGGTAATCAATTCCGTGGCACAACCGCGACCTACCCTGGAGACTTACAAATACCACATGCCCGGGGAGAAAGAAGCTCCGCAAAGCCATTTGATGGTTTTTGATTTTCCCTCAAAATCAAGCCTTACCATTCAGTCCGATGCATTTAAAGATCAAACCCTTTCGGTGTATCGAGCTCCCAGACTTCGAAAAAACAGGGATGATGATTTCTCTCCTTCCCTTTGGTTGTCAGCAGACTCCGGCAAATTGTACTTCGAAAGAACGAGCCGCGATCTCAAGCGGATAGATGTTTGTCTGGCCGATACCAAAACAGGGGAAGTGAAAGTCCTGATTGAAGAGCGCCTGAATACTTACATTGAAACAAAAGGCCTTACCCTGGTCAACGAAGGAAAAGAACTCATTCACTGGTCAGAAAGAGATGGTTGGGGGCATTTTTATTTGTTTGACAGCGAAGGACAGCTAAAAACTCAAATTACTTCAGGGCCATTCCATTGTGAAGGAATAGAGGGAGTGGACGAACAAAACCGTGTGCTTTATTTTTCGGCGAACGGCAGAGAGGAGGGAGAAGATCCCTATTATCGCCACCTTTATAAGGTAAATCTGGATGGAAGCGGGCTCGCTCTGCTCAACAAGGGCAATTTTGATCACGATGCAGCAATGAACGACAACCAGCGCTTCTTTGTCAACAACTTTTCACGCGTCAATACAACTCCTCAATCGTATTTGGCAGATCGCAATGGCAATAAGTTACTGGATCTGGAAAGTGCAGATCTTTCTTCTCTGATGGCAGCCGGGTATCGGTTTCCTGAACCCTTCAAAGTAAAAGCAGATGACGGCATCACAGACCTTTACGGGGTAATGTACAAGCCTTTTGATTTTGATTCTACCCGCCTGTATCCTATCATCGCTTATGTGTATCCCGGTCCTCAGACGGAAGCAGTCAATAAGACATTTTCCATCAGCATGGATCGTACCGACAGGCTGGCACAGATGGGGTTCATCGTCATTACCATAGGCAATCGAGGGGGGCATCCTGCCCGATCGAAATGGTACCACAACTATGGCTATGGCAATTTGAGAGATTATGGCCTGGCTGATAAAAAAACGGCAATCGAACAACTGGCCAATCGGCATGATTTCATTGACCTGTCTAAGGTCGGCATCTTTGGCCACTCGGGAGGAGGTTTCATGTCTACGGCAGCCATGCTGGTATATCCCGATTTCTTCAAGGTGGCTGTTTCTTCTTCAGGTAACCACGAAAACAATATTTACAACCGCTGGTGGAGCGAAAAGCACCACGGAGTCAAAGAAATGACCAATGAAAAGGGCGAAGTTTATTTTAAGTACGACATAGAAAAGAACTCAAGCCTGGCCAAAAACCTGAAGGGGCATCTGTTCCTTTGTACGGGTGACATCGACAACAACGTACATCCGGCACTTACGATTCGCATGGCGGATGCCCTGATCAAGGCCAACAAGCGCTTTGATTTTTTCCTATTCCCGGGTCAGTGACATGGCTACGGATCCATGAATGAATATTTCTTCTGGCTGCGGGGCGATTATTTTGCGAGACATCTGATCGGTGACTACAGCGATAGCGTGGATATCACCGAAATGAACAATGACAAAGAACAAAACAAATAATTGACAACGAAAACAAACTTTGACATGAAACAATGGATTCTCCTGATCGGGGCTTGCCTCCTTTCGTCTTTTGCGTCGGGGCAGCCGCTGGATCAGAACTATTACCAGGATCTGGAATACCGCCTTATCGGTCCTTTTCGCGCCAGCCGTACCGTCGGTGCGGTAGGCATTCCCTCTCAGCCCAATGTATTTTTCGTGGGTGTCAACAATGGGGGTGTATGGAAAACCGATGACTATGGTCGTACCTGGCAACCCATCTTTGATGATGCCCCTACAGGTTCGGTAGGGGATATCGCAGTAGCACCTTCCAACCCGGATATTATGTATATTGGTAGTGGAGAGGGTTTGCATCGTCCTGACCTGGGCGTGGGAGATGGTATTTTCAAATCAATTGATGGCGGTAAAAATTGGACGTTTTCCGGTTTGCCGGATGTTCAGCAGGTGGGTAGGATCGTTGTTCACCCGAAAAATCCGGACGAAGTAATAGTTGCAGGTCTGGGTCATCCCTACGGACCAAATGAGGAGAGAGGGGTCTTTATCAGCCGAGATGGCGGCAAAAGCTGGACCAAAGCTCTGTACATCAACCACAATACCGGAGCGATACAGGTAGAATACGACCCCAAAAATCCTGGAATTATCTGGGCAGCTATGTGGGAACACAGGGAAGGGCCCTGGGAAAACGCCCGCTTTCCGGGTATGAATTCTGGTTTGTACAAATCCTCTGACGGTGGGAAGACCTGGCAATTGAAAACGACGGGCTTGCCGACAGCCGAACAGGGCTTGGGCAGAATAGGCATCAGCATTTTTCCGGATGATCCCAAAATCATGTACGCTACCGTAGATGCCCGAAGCAAGGGCGGCATCTACAAAAGTACTGACGGCGGTGAAAACTGGTTGCATATCAGCACCGACAGGCGCGTCTGGGGTCGTGGCGATGACTTCGCAGAAATTGAAGTTCATCCCCACAATCCGGATATCGTGTTTGCTGGCAATGTAGCTTCCTATAAATCTGTCGATGGTGGGAAAAACTGGTATTCTATCAAAGGAGCTCCTGGAGGGGATGACTATCACAGGATCTGGATCAATCCACTGAATCCGGAAATCATGATTTTTGCAGCCGACCAAGGCGCTACCATCACCGTAAATGGAGGTAGAACCTGGAGTTCCTGGTACAATCAGCCCACTGCACAGATTTATCATGTCACTACGGACAATCAGTTTCCGTACTGGGTGTATGGCGGACAGCAGGAAAGTGGAGCCATCGGCACTGCCAGTAGGGGCAATGGTGGTCAGATTTCTTTCCGGGACTGGATCGGTGTGGGAGCAGACGAATATGCTTATGTGGCTCCGGATCCTTTAAATCCGGATATCATTTACGGCGGTCGGGTAACCAAATTCAATAAAAAGACCGGGCAGGTGCAGCATGTGGCTCCGGAGGCTTTGCGCTCCGGAAAATATCGGGTTGTAAGAACCCTTCCCCTGCTGTTTCACCCCGCTGACCCTACCATGTTGTTGTTTGCGACCAATGTGTTGTGGAAAACACATAATGGGGGTGAAAATTGGGAAATTATCAGCCCTGACCTGAGCCGTCCGACGGTCGAACTTACTGAAAGCATTGGAGATTTTGCCAAGCCCGAGATGAAAGAGATGCCTCGCAGAGGCGTGATTTATGCCATAGCTCCGTCTCCTCTTGATAAGGACCTGATCTGGGCAGGAACCGATGACGGGCTGGTTCATATTACCCGCGATGGGGGTAAAAGCTGGACGAACATCACTCCTCCGGCGCTGGAAGCCTGGGACAAGGTCTCACAGCTGGATGCCGGTCATTTTGATACCGAAACAGCCTACATGGCTATCAATGCAATTCGAAAAGACGATATGAGTCCCCGGATTTACAAGACCCATGACGGAGGGGAAACCTGGGAACTTATTTCGAAGGGCATACACAAAATGGGTCCTGTGAATGTCGTCCGTGAAGATCCCAAACAAGCCGGTCTGCTCTTCGCAGGTACGGAGAGGGAAGTCTATTTCTCGGTGGATGATGGTGCCCATTGGCAGTCTCTACGCAACAATATGCCGGCTACTTCGATCAGAGATTTGGTCATTAAAGACAATGATCTGGTTGTGGGAACACATGGCCGCTCTATCTGGATACTGGATGATATCAGTCCCTTGCGGGAATTGGCAGCCTTGCAGGCAAAAAAGGAGCACTATCTTTTCAAGGTGAGTGATGCCTGGCGCGTAAGGAACAATACCTTTCTTGATACGCCACTGCCTCCGGAAGAACCTGCCGGCCAGAACCCTCCTGAGGGTGCCATTTTGGATTATTACCTCAGCCAAACTGTCAAGGAAGTGCAAGTGGAAATTCTGGATGACAAGGGTATGCTGCTACGCAGTTACAGCAACCTTGTCGTCCCGGAACAGCCTGATACGAATAAACTGCAGCATCCGAGTTTTTGGCTAAAGTCGGTGAGCGTGCCGGGGCATACGGCAGGTCACCATCGTTTTGTCTGGGATCTGAGGCGGGAGCGTTTCCCTGGTGTAGAACAGTCTTTGTCTATTTCAGCCAATGCTCATACCACTCCGGCCGATCCCCGCGGGCCATTGGTCGCACCGGGTGAGTACCGGGTAAGGTTAAAAGTAGATGGCCGGCAGGTAGGAGTGCAGGAATTCCGGGTTAAAGCTGATCCACGGGCGGCCATGACAGTGGAAGACATGCAGCTGCAAGCTTCATTGACGGAGCGTTGTTACAGCGCCTATTTGAGGGCACATGATATCCGTATGGATCTGGAGCAAAAACTGACAGCTGCTTCGGATGCGGAAGCTCAGAAGTATCAGGAATTATTGGGCAATAGCACTCCGGAAAATCCCGATTTTATGTACGGCAGTATTTATGAGGCTCCGGCCGGCAAGGAAACAGTCACTGGTTTACAGACAAAATTGTTGTTTGTGATCAATATTCTGCAGTCTGCCGACGCCAGGCCTACGGCGCAGGCAATAGAGGCAGTGGAGAAATTGGAGAAGGCGTTGGAGGGAATGTAAGCTGTGCGGTAAATGGCGGCTTTCCAATAATAATAAAAATAGTTAATCAGGGGCTTATGCGAAGCATGTTTCGTATGGGCCCTTTGATTTTGTGCGGGTAATGGAGTTTTCTTAAAGAGCCCCGATGGTGGCGCTATTTGTAAGCGATGGGTGGAACCCATCGCAGCGTTACGCTCCATTTTTAGCCCTGGAAGGGCGTCATACAGACCAATCGATATGTTGTGGATGTTCCCGGCTTTTGAATTTCGCCCTTTCAGGGCTTAGTTGTTGTTGTTATGTTGTCGATGGGTTGTCACCCATCGCTGTGGAGTAACGCCCGCTTCGGGGCTTGTGATGTATGTTCAGAATCAAAAGGTCAGGAGTTGTGACTTGGTTTTGACTGGGTGTGTTTGTCATGCGCGGCTTTTCAAGATAGAAACCACCTGAAAATGCTTTCTGCCTCAAGGCCTTCTTTTTCTTCGC
The DNA here is from genome assembly GCA_023268675.1 of Saprospiraceae bacterium. Lineage (GTDB taxonomy): Bacteria > Bacteroidota > Bacteroidia > Chitinophagales > Saprospiraceae > JALQTV01. The sequence continues at coordinate 6,157 of JALQTV010000166.1, forward strand.
CACTAAAATCTCTTTTGATTTCGCCCCGGTCCATCTGGATAAGTCGGTTCCCGTAAGTGATGGCTTCCCGCATGTCGTGGGTTACCAGGATGGCCGTCAGGCTGTGAGTTTGGATAATGTGGTTGGCAGTTTCCATGACAGTTCGGGCGGCGAGGGGATCCAGTGCGGCAGTGGGCTCGTCGAGGAGTAGTATTTCGGTGTTGTCCATGACGCTCATCAACAATGTGAGTGCTTG
>JALQTV010000167.1 GCA_023268675.1 Saprospiraceae bacterium
AGCGCGTATTCAACCCGTGCTTTTGCTTTTTTGCCGGAAGTAGTATCCAGGTAGAGTTCGTAACCCTTAAGCAGTTTTACTTTTTTGGTTTCTTTGCCACCAATTGGGAGGGTTTCAATGAGGGTGCCTTTTTGTTGGATGCGAATGGAGAAGGGTACTTTGCCCCTGTTTTTGACAATGGCATAACAGTCCGATCCTTCAAAAGGGTTGATCGTAGCATCCTGGCCGGGACCTTTCCCAAACATAAGCATGCTCTGCCCGGGATCTAATTTGAAGTCTGCTGATTGGGCATGCAATCCAAGAGACCCGAATAGCACGAGGAAAAGAGAAAGATTCAATTTATTTTTTAACATATAAATGGCCTTAAAAGGAATGAGTGGTGAAATAAATGACTTTTTCCAAAGCATTATCTGTAAAACCAGTGGTCCCGCCGGGAATCGAACCCAGATCTAAAGTTTAGGAAACTTCTATTCTATCCGTTGAACTACGGGACCGTGCAAGTAGGTTTGTAAATTTACAGGCTTTCTGCTACAATCAAAACAGTTTTTGGGTTTTAGTTCGGAGTATGGGTTTTGGGGATCGCCCTTTGTGCCTGCGGGGTTTTCCCTTTTTCCAACGGTATATCCTGTATATTTGTGTTCCCTAAACAAAAAAGATGAAGCATATCTCAGTCAAAAAATCATTACTGGTACTAGCCTGCTCCTGGGGCACTTTATTTTTTGCCGCAGGCCAAAATTACAGACAACCTGTCATACCGATAGATCAGACGGTGTTTTATACCCTGACCAACGGCCTGACAATCAGCATGACGCCTCATCCTGAGGTGCCGGGGGTGTTCGCACGGGTAAGTCTGGTCAAAGTGCCGGGTGACAAGCACAGTCAGTTGTTGGCCAATCTGAGCTTTCGATGGTCAGCCGGAATAAAAGCACAAGGACAAGACCTGAGCATAGCAGACCGATTGAATGCTATAGGAGCCAATTTTGCGATAGAAAATGGAGGGATCAGCATTGCTGCAGCACCCGATCGTACCGAAGCGTTGCTGGAGATACTCAGGGATTTCATGCTCTATTTTCCTGATGATGAAGATTTTTTCCAAAAAGTCTGGCTGGAATGGCAACAGGATGCCAGGCTTGCAGGGGAGAGTCCCGCGGCCATCGCTCAGTTGGTTTTGGATCATTGGATTTATCGCGACACTTTCAGTGAAATGGCATGGTTGAAGGATGCCGACCGCTTGCCACTGCTCATGAAAGACTGTGTCGGTTTCATGCAGGACTATTTTCGAATGAGCAACTTCACACTTGGCCTTGTCGGACTGGAACCTGACAAATGGGAAGAGGACATCAAGGGGCAATTCAGCCAGGAAATGCCAGTTTTCAGTCCTTCGACACAGGTGTTTGTTGCGCCTTCGGCAAAAGGACCGCAGGTGGCGCTGGTTCAGCAGGAGGGCAGCACTGCCTTTTTTCGATTGATGATTCCGGCAGAGGTAGCACCGGGAACCAGAGAAGCGGCAGCTCTGGAATTGCTACACACCTTGTTTGCTGGTTTTCCGCGAAGCGAACTCAACAGACAACTGGCAAGAAACTTTGGCTTGCCACTTGGCATGCTCTCGGGAATTACCGAAACACACGGACAAAACTGGTTGCAATGCAGTGGCAACCTTCCTGCAAAGGACATACCGATTGTGGGGGGACTGGTCATAGAAAAGCTACTGGCACTCAAAGAAGCCCCGGTTTCAGAGGAAGCTCTGCAGCAGGCCAGGCAATGGTTGATCCGACTCAAGCAGCGAAAACTGGAACAGGCGGCAGAAGTGACACTCATGACGGCTTCGAAAGCACAAGACAGTTACTCGTTTGATTACCACACCGGGTATGCCGAAATGCTCAATAGCATTACCCCGGCGGAACTGCTTTCCCTGGCCAATCGCCTATTAAAGAAAGAACAGATACGCTTGTTTGTGATAGGGGATGCCAGGTCGGTGGCTTCTGCTCTGGCCGAACTGGATGCTGACAACAAGCCGGAATGGTTCAATTCTATGGGAGAGGCGATTCCGTCTTCTTTTTATGATGTCCCTGACGGAATAAGGCCAGAAACGCTACTGGCACAGTTGGCGACCCAACATGAATGGCAGACTTCAGAGCTGCCTGTTGACAACTGGCATCTTGACCTGGAGGCTTCTTTGGATGGCACTCCTGTGAAATTGGAGGCCTATCGTTCGGGAACAGAAAAACTGTTGTTGCAAGTAAAATTGGATACGGTAGAAACAAATAGGATTGTGTCAGATGGGGAGGGTTTTCAATCGCTGGCCTTCGGCTCAACACAAGCGCTGGATCCGCTCACAGAAACATTGCTGTTACTTCAACCGCTGCTTTTTCCTGCAGACATCAGCAAGTGGACCGGGTTTGAAGGGCGCATTTCCGGAGTGCGGGAACTGGAATCTCTGAAAACATGGGTTTTGGACCTGAAAACACCTGAAGGATTTGAGTTTACGGCCTATGTCGATGCAGCCACAGGGCTATTGACGGGGCTTAAAAAACAAACGGAAGTCCAAATGTTTGAAATGTATTATTTTGATTATGTGAAAAGAGAGGGACTCCAGGTTCCGGAAAGGGTAGTGGTCAAAGGAATAGGACCTTATCCGCTGGTATTTCGTATAGTGGATTTTGGCGTAAATAAATCAGAGGATTGAAAGCTTCCAGGAAATTATTTATATTTATACAACAATAAAAAATGATACAAGTATTTGTTACCGGAGGTACCTTCGACAAAGATTACAATTACATCAACGGAGAACTTTATTTCAAAGATACGCACTTACCTGCCATGTTTAAAAGAGGGCGTTGTACCCTGGATATAGATGTAAAAACACTCATGATGGTGGACAGCATGGAGATGACCGATGCGGATCGGGAAATCATAGCGCACAATTGTAAGCGCAGCCCCGCCAGTCAGATACTGATCACCCATGGTACCGACCGGATGGTCGAAACAGCAGGGTTTCTGGCCGGACAAAATATTGCAGGAAAGACCATAGTGCTTACCGGAGCTATGATTCCCTATGCTTTTGGGACCTCTTCAGATGGCTTTTTTAACCTGGGAAGTGCCCTGGCTTTCGTACAGACGCTGCCACCCGGAGTGTACGTGTCCATGAACGGGCGCTATTTTAACTGGGATGCAGTGAAAAAGAACACCGGTACCGGATTTTTTGAAGAAACAACAGACAACAAAATCAACAAACCATTATGATGGACATTATCGGACTCTTGTTTGAGGTCATTTTCCTGGTCGTCGGAGTATATCTCTATCTTTTTGCCATCGGCAAAATCCGCATCGCCAATCCGGCCAGCAGAGAGAACGCCGAACGATTTCGACAAAGCAATGCTTCCTGGCTTAGGATACTGGCTCTTGGATTGATTGCCATCATGACGGTAAACGTGGCTTTGCATATCATGCAATTGATTGGTTGACAAATGTATATCCTATGATCAAAATACTCCATACCGCAGACTGGCATTTGGGTAAAAAGCTGGAAAATGTATCCAGGATGGATGAACAGGTCCAGGTGATGCAGGAAATTTGCGAAATTGCCGAACGCGAACACCCGGATCTGGTCATTGTAGCGGGTGATTTGTTTGATCAGTTCAACCCTCCCATTGAAGCCCAGGATTTGTTGTACAAAACCCTCAAACGTTTGTCGGCGGAGGGCAGCAGGCCTGTATTGGCCATTGCCGGCAACCACGATTCACCCGATAGAATCGAGTCAGTAGATCCACTGGCGCGCTACAACGGCATTTTTTTTTCGGGGTACCCCAATTCCCTGATTCCTGTTATGGAAACAGACAAGGGATGGCGCATTTCCGCATCGGATGAGGGTTTTTTGGAATTTCGCTGGGACAAACTTGATTTCCCCCTTCGGATTTTACATACCGCTTTTCCCAATGAATTCAGAATCAAAAAAGACCTGGGAAACCTGGATGATAACAACCTTTCTCTGCTGTTGAGCGGACATTGGCAGGGGCTGGTCGAAAAATGGTGCAAGGAACCCGGAGTACAAGTGCTGACCACTCACCTTTTTGCTTCTTCTCAGCGCAGCAATTACGAAGAAGAAGACGGCGAAAGGGCTACCCTGAACATAGGAGGCTCACAGGTCGTCCTTCCGGAACATTTTCCCGCAGAAATGAATTATGTGGCACTCGGACACCTGCATCGTCCACATGCCATTTCTTCCAAGACTCCCCATATCAACTACTCAGGCAGTCCACTGGCTTATAGTTTTGCCGAAGCCGGACAGGAAAAATATGTAAACCTGGTTGAATTGGAACCCGGCAGGGACGCACAAATACATAGGATTGCACTGCAGTCCGGACGAAAATTATTAAAGTTCGAGGCAGCTTCTGTTGCAGAGGCACAGGAGTACCTGCGGCAAAACCCTGACAGTATTGTTGATTTGAGCGTCAGAGTGGAGGAGTTCCTGGATGCAGGGGACAGGAGGTCTCTTACCGCGCTGAATCCCCATCTGTTTATTACCCCGCTGAGCAAGGACTTTTTGAGTAAGCAGGCCGAGGCCGGAGCCAGGTATGCCACAGGCAATATGGAGGATCATTTCAGAGAGTTTTTTCGGGAAAAGAGCAATACGGAGCCTTCCAATGAAATAATGAAGCTTTTCAAGGAAATTTTAGCGACTGACATAAGCCAATGATACCATTACAACTTACTTTCAAAGGTTTGCATTCTTACAGGGACGAATGTTCGATCGACTTCTCCAAACTCACCGAAGCAGGATTGTTTGGGGTATTTGGCCCTACGGGAAGTGGCAAATCTACCATTCTGGAGGCCATTACCCTGGCTTTGTATGGCGATAACGATCGAATGAAAAGGGATGGAAGAGCGTACAATCAACTTAACCTGCAATCCGACGAGTTGAGCATTGCCTACGAGTTTCTCGCTGAAAACACAGGAAAAAAATACCTGTTTAGGTATGCCTCGAAAAGAAATAAAAAAAACTTCGAGAGTGTAAACAGTCCTGACAGAAGAGCATACGAATGGGAGGGAGGGGAATGGATGCCCATAGGGCCGGATGAAATAGAAAAAATCCTCGGACTCAGTTACGATAATTTCAAGCGAACCATGATCATCCCGCAAGGGAAATTCCAGGAGTTTCTGAGCCTCACGGGTAGCCAGCGAACTGCTATGATGGAGGAACTTTTTGACTTGCAAAAATACAATCTGTCGGAGAAGACCAATGTACTGCTGAGCAGGGCAAAAGAGGACAAAGTGAAATTGGATACCGAACTTTCCAATCTGGCAGAGCTTAGCAGGGAAGTGATTGTTGAAAAGGAAAAGCAGTTGGAGGCATTGAGGACAACAATCTCCAGACTTGCCATTGAAATCGAGGCTTTGAATGCCGTCATTGCCCCACTCAGGGAAATATGTTCGGGAAACAAAGCACTTTCAGCTTTTCGACAACAACTGGCGGAGGCCTATAAGGGTCGCTCCGATCTGGAAAAAAAGAAAGAACTGCATGCTTCAAAAGCTTCAGAACCCTGGGCAGATGACAATAATTTCAGAACATTGGAAAACGAAATCAAGGATCTCAAAGGGGTAGTAGCCTGGACCAAATTGTTGGAAGAAAAGCAGTCGCAGGTTGGAAAGTTGAAGAAATACCAAAAGGAGTTGGGCAAAATAAATGAGGAAAAGAAAGAAAAAGAACGGTTAATAGCAGAACTGAAAAAGAAAAGGCACTCCCTGAAGGAGAAGCTTCCGGATATCCTGACATTGAAAGACACTCAAAGCAAATTGGCTGTCATCGCAGGTTTGAAAGAGGAGCTTGCAGCTAAAAAAGCATCTCTGGAAAAGATCAAACAGGAATTTTGGACGGAGCTGGCCAAACTCAAAGCAGCAGGTTTGCCCGATTTTGATTCTATCCAAAGCATGGATGCCGGACTGGAGCACATTCGTAAGCTGGAATCGGATAATCAGGATCAATTAGGAGATTTCAGGAAACAACTGGATGCATTGTACACAGAAAACAACCAGCTGGAAGTCAATCTTCGATTAAAAACCTGGGCAGATGACCTTACAGAGGGAGAAAAATGTCCGCTTTGCGGCGCTATACACCATCCCGAGAAGTTTTCAGCAGCAGCATTGGAAGACTCGCGCAGGAGCATGGATAAACGGATTCAGTCTCTGAAGGATGCCATCGAAAAACTGGCAGGTAACGAAAAATTAGCTGTCCGGATCTTGTCCAAAGCAGAGGGAGTGAAAAGTTCTTTTGAGAAACT
>JALQTV010000168.1 GCA_023268675.1 Saprospiraceae bacterium
ACCTTTTCCATAAGTTTTGAGAGCGCAGGGGTGTTAGTATAAAAGCGCGACAACACTTCTTGCCCCTCACGCGCACCGCCGCCGACAATACTGCCAATCTTACTTGGCCCTGCTCCATATAAGGTTGCATAGATAAGCGTCTTTGCCTGCGGTTGAACTAAGATTTACAATATGTCCGGTTTTTCTCTGAACCATTTGTGGGGTGACCAGCCTGGTGACATATAGAAGACCTTTCAGGTTGGTATCAATCATTTCCTCCCAGTGTCTTAGTTCACCCTCGTGAATAGGCGCCAATCCTTTGGCTTTGCCTGCATTGTTGATAAGCACATCCACAGATCTCCATTCTTCTGGTAAAGCATTCCATGCATTTTCTACAGCTTCGTAGCTGGTTATATCAAAAGGCATCAACATAATGTCGGCCTGATGGGCTGTTTCCAGTTCACTTTTCAATGTTTCCAGCCTGTCCAGTCTGCGTCCGTTTAGGATCAAGCGATAACCCTGCGCTGCAAATACAGTAGCGGTTGCACGACCTATACCAGAACTAGCACCGGTAATGAGGACCGTTTTAGCATGATTTTCTTCTTTGCTGGCTGCTTGTTTTTGTTTTTCAGAAAGTAGTGCCTGCAATTGATTGATATTGTCAATCAAGGCATTAATGGTGGCTTGTTCGGATAATTCCATGGTGTTGATTTTTGTTTGGGTCGGGATTGGAGCTTTAGGTTCAGGACTTGGAAGTGCAAATTGACGATCCAGCTCGGGGCTGGCCAGAGAAGATTTGAGTTCAACCGCCTGTTGATAAGCCTTATGTGCAGCCTCCTGCTTGCCTTCAAGGTGATAGATGCGTGCCAATTCCATATAGCTTGGAGCGTGGTCGGGTTGCATCTCAATTACCTGGCGGAACAGCCTTTCCGCGTTTTGGGAAAACCCGTCAGTATGCGCCAGAAGCCGGGCATAGCGGAACAATTTTTCAGGATTTTCTGCATGTTGGTCGGCTCCCTCCAAAAGGTGATCTACGGCCAGCTCCTTTTGGTCATCGAAATGGTGGAGCATGACAGAAGCAAGTCGAAAGTGAACATCCGGATGTCGGGGATTAAGTTGGAGTACTTGTTGGTAATAGGACTTAGCTTCTTTGTAGTCTTCCCTTTGTTCTGAAAGTTTGCCCAACAAAAGGAAGGCTTCTTCATGCTGGGGGTTGAGTTTGATGATTTCCCGCAATTGGTGGATGGCACCTTCAGTATCGCGGTCATTGTGAGCCAGCATCAAGGCATAATGATAGCGCAAATCATAATCATCGGGATTTTTATCGACTACCTTCCCAATGATGCTAATACCTTCAGCAACGTCGCCCTCCTCATAGGCTTGCAGTCCTTGTTTGATCAATTCTTCGGAATTTGCTTCGGGAACGATTTCTTCCGGTTCGGTTTCCGTCCATGGTTCTGCTTCGCCCGGCATTTCTTCTATGGATTCATCCTGTTCAGTTTCGAAAACAGGTTCTTCCTGAGCAGGAATGGGTGCAGAAGCTTCCGGAATCTCTTGCTCTGACTCCGAATCAGCTGAAATTTCCGGTGTTTCAAATTCTTGTACAATGGTTGTTTCACTTGCTTCTTCTTCTGAAGCTACCTCATCTTCAATGAATTCCGGATCGGGGATGATAAATTCACCTGGCGCTGTAGATTGGAATAATTCCCACGCGTCTCTATCTTCTACAAACTCAAAAAATGCTTGAAAAGAGTGCTCTGCAAAATCAGGTAATTGAATGACTGATTTGTTGCGCATGATGCGGAGCAACTCACCGATGGCATTGGCCACTTCTCTTGTACGAAGAAAATGAGCCTGAAAAGCGTCTGCTTCTCCGGGGCTTAAGGCATTTCGATGGTTTCGTATTTCAAGTGTCTGGTCGTGCCAGTAAGTGATGTACCGAATCATGTCGCTGATTCGGTCAATTACGGTAGGCACAGATTCTATTATTCCGGTTTCTGGATCGGTATTTTTACCATTGGTAAAAACAAAATAAATCGGAAAAGGGGATTGATTCACCAATTCCAATACATTTTCCAGACAATTGGCAGATTTTAGGAAGTTATCGCTGATCAGCAGCAAAACTGGCGATTGATTGTTGCTGATTTGATCGTAAATTGACTCTCCCGGGTTGTTTCCCGCTGCATGGGCATGAATAAAGTGATAGCCCGATCCGCTTAAATGTTGAGAAAGTCTGTCTGCTACATCTTTGTTCTGCGTATGATAAGCGAGTACGACTTCTTTTTGATTCATATAGGTTGCTAACTAGTTATCAAAGGGGTTTGTTTTTTGGCAGCATCTTAGGGTTCTGCAATCAATTCGTTTATTAAACGATCAAATTCCTGTGTAAAGTCTGTGTAGGCACTGGTGGCTGGCCCTGAAAAACCTGTGTGGATGCGCCTGATTTTTCCTTTCTTGTCCAGGATGATCATCGTTGGAAAAGCGACAATTGTATTAAGCATGGGCAAAAGGGAGGCGGCGTCATTTTTATCCTCATTACCTGCCAGCAAAATGGGGTAGTTCATGCCAAATTTTTCCTTGTAAATATTGATGGCTCTGATGGCTTTTTCTTTTTGACGCTGACGCTCAAAAGCCAAAGCAACAATTTCAAGATCAAGTTCCGGGTTGTTTTTCAGGTAATCTACCAAAAAAGTAGTTTCATCCCGACAATTGGGGCACCAGGTGCCCATAAGTTGTACCAGTGTTACTTTGTCTTTGAATTTGGTGTCATCAAGTGTTACCAAATTTCCTTCCGTATCTTCAAAGCTGAAGTTGAATTTGTCATAGCCTGGTTTTAAGTAGGTCAGACTATCGGGATGGCTCAGTTCAAAATCCGGATTTTTTTTGGCAGTCCAAAGGGTCTGGTAGTGAATACCTGCTGCATAAGATCCAATGATGGTACCATCTTCCTGAATTTTTCCTTCAAACAAATAAGCATGGCTTCCATCAAAACAGGATAGATAAAGTTTGTTGGCCTGTACAGTCCCCTCAAGGTAACGGTAATCGCCGGTTTCGGTAAGGAAAGTTCCGGTAAGATAATTGCCCTCCTGCTCAAATTCAGCTATCGCTTTGAAGGGATGGTCTGTATCCACCTCGAAATCAACTTCCCATTTGCCACTTACATCTGCAATGGGATCTTTTTTCAGGGTAGTAAAACGGTGATTTTGTCCGTGTCTGGCCATAAATGGCACTACATAAGGTGCTCCCGTTTCAAGTTCCCTATTGCGCAGCACCCACTCTCCTTCAATTAGATTTTCTTCGACATAGGCACTGATATGGCTGTCAAAAATCGGAAAATTGATATAAATAGTATCTCTGGCAGAACGACTGTCTCTTCCCAGGCTGATGTCTTCTACTTTGATGCGCTCCGGTCCATTGATGATTTCTATGTGAAAGGTGCTGTCATCGGTATAAATGACTTCGAAGACAAAAGGCAACTCACCCTTGGTCACTTCTTCAAATTGCCAATTGAGTTTTTCTGGAAGTGGTTTGCCTTTGGGGTTGTGGGTAACAAATTGTTCTTCAAGTTCGAGCGTAGCTCTCCAGGGGCCTGGCGCCAAACCTGTAAACGTATTCTCGAAGCGAAAGCAGGCACTGATCGAGAAACTCAGTAGTATTAATATCAATGAGGACGTAACCGTTGTTTTCATTAACTTTTCTTTTCTCCTACAAATTGATCTTCTTTGTGTTTGAACAGCACATTAAAGGAAGTCAGGCTGCCATAAATACGGGTAATGTATTGCTGTAGGTTGACCTTGTCTTCGTCGCTTAAGTTGCTGCTATTGATGCGTTGTTCCATCACCCTGAGCCGATCTCTCACCATGATAATCTTATGGAAAAAGGTTTCTATTGGCATTTCTTTGGGTTTGAGGCTTTCATCAGCGGGTTTTAAAATCAACGTTCCCCCTTCCCATTTGTCACCCAGTGGGGTAATTTCATTGAAATCACCATAGTAACGGAGGATTTTGATCAAAGATTTTTCGGCTTCCGAAAAACTGACTTCACTTTCAGCGGGAATGGCTTCTACAATTTCCCATTTTTCATAGTCTTTTCCCACGGATTTTATCCCATATAGGATGAATGAAATGTCATAGGCAGCAGGGTGAAGTGCTATGATTACTCCATCTCCATAAGCCGGATGTCTGACCCGGGAACCTATTCCCAACAATGCTTTGTTTTCCATGGTTTTGCTCCTTTGTTTATATTTTCAATTGGGGGTCATAACTCAATTCACCCTCCGTTTGAGCTATCAGGGTAGAAACAGTGGCATCCCCGGTAACGTTCACTACCGTGCGGAACATATCCAGGATACGGTCAACTGGGAATATTACAGCAATCCAGGCAGGGTTCAACCCCACAGACTGCAGTACAACAATGAGCATTACGAGACCGGCACTTGGGACAGCGGCAGAACCAATAGAGGCAAGAGTGGCGGTCAGAACGATGGTTAATTGTTGGTCGAAGGTGAGTTCCACTAAATGCATTTGTGCCAAAAATACAACAGCTACAGCCTGGTAAAGGCTGGTGCCATCCATATTTACTGTAGCGCCTATCGGCAAAACAAAATTGGTGACATTTTTAGAGACTCCAAGGTTGTCTCTCACGCATTCCATGGTGACAGGTAGTGTGGCAGCACTTGAACTTGTAGAAAAAGCGAGAAACTGAGCCGGGCTAAAGCGTTTGAAGAACTCGAGGTAACTTATTTTTCTCACAAAAAACATCAAAATACCCGGGTAGATGATGAAAATCATAATTAAAAGTCCGAGTAATACCGTGACAGAATACGACAGCAAGCCCTTGAATATCTCCAACACCTCGGAGGGTGTATCTGCCATTTTTGCAATAACACCGGCCATCAATGCAAAAACAAAAAATGGGGCTGCATTCATGATAAGTTCAACCATCTTGAGGAATACTTCATTGGCTCCATTGATTACAGCAAGTACCGGTTGAACGGTTTCTTTGGGCAAGAGTATCATAACAATACCGAAGAATATGCCGAAAAATATAACCTGTAACATTCTCCCGCCATCGCTAAGTGCTGCAAAAATGTTGTCAGGCACAAAGTCAACAATGAATTGCAGGGGAGTGGTAGCTTTTAAATTTTCTGCCGCTTGCATTCGAGATTCTACGCTTTGGTTGCCAGCTTCTGCCGCAACTTCCTGTGAAGCCTGATTCAGGTAATCAGCATATTGAGGGTCACTGGAGTAACTAGTGCCGTCAATGAGATCAACTCCACTCGTTTGTGCTACCCAAACTTCATATTTAATTCGGTTTTTTATTCGTTGGTTTTCTGCAATATAGTTTCCCGGGTTAAGTATATTGACTAAAAATAAGCCCACACTCACTGCAAAGACGGTCGTCAAAAGATAGGCTCCTAGTGTTTTGGCACCCATTCTTCCCAACTTTGAAGGATCAGGAAGACTGGCAACCCCGGAAATGATTGAAAATAACACCAGAGGGACTGCAATAAATTTCAACAACCGAATAAATATAGTGCCAAAGGGATCTATCCAATTTATGGTAAATCGATTCCACCCAAAGTGGCTGGAAACAAACGAATAGATAATGCCGAGAATTAACCCGATTATAATTTTCCAGTGCAGAGGAATTTGCTTTGTCATGTTGGTTTGTCTTTAGTTTTCCTTATGGCACAAAATATATAAATTTAATAAAACTTTGATTTGGACAAATACATTTTGACCCAAATCAGTCTTCCGAAGCTTGAGGACTACTGGAAATGGCAACCTCTTTGTTAGGGGCAAACAAAATTTGCTGTCTTATTATGCCAATCTTCATTTTTTATCTCCAAAAACAATATTGAGATAGCTTCCGGTTTTCCGTTTATAATACCTAATTTTAAATTTGAGCTTTGATTGTGTATTTTTGATGCCACAAAAAGATAAACAATTTGTATGGGTTGGTTCAAACGATTGAAAGACGGTATTCAGACAGCTACAAGAAATAAAAAAGAAGCACCTGAGGGCCTTTGGTACAAATGTGAAAAGTGTAAGCAAACCAGTACACGAAAGGAACTGAAAGAGAACTTTCACAAATGTCCCAAATGTAATTATCACGTTCGTATTGGTTCTGCAGAATATTTCGAGATCATCTTTGATGGCAACTACGAAGTGATGTACAACGAATTGATTGCAAAAGATGCACTCGAATTTGTTGATCTAAAACCTTATACCCAGCGATTGATAGAGGCAAAAACAAAGACTGATCTAAACGACGCGCTTACTGTTGCAGTAGGAAA
>JALQTV010000169.1 GCA_023268675.1 Saprospiraceae bacterium
CCTCTTTTACCTGTGCAGGATCTATGGCGGTTCCCCATTCAGCTTCTATGGTAATGACTTTTGCGCCGCAGCGCTCTGCAATATCCACCATACGGGTTCCAAAAACTCCATGAACACATATAACGACCTCATCGCCCGGTTCTATCAGATTTACCAGGCATGTTTCCATACCGGCAGTACCGGGTGCGGAAACGACAAAGGTCAGGTGGTTTTGTGTCTGAAAAGTATGTTGGACCATCTGTTTGATGTCCTCCATCACCTCCAGAAAGTAGGGATCTAAATGACCAATCAATGGTGAAGCCATTGCTTTGAGCACCCTTGGGTGAGCATTGCTGGGTCCGGGTCCCATCAGGATCCGTGAATTGCTGTTGAGTTCTTCGTTCCAGGACATAAGTTATTTCAATATTTGGCGGGAAATTACGATTTTTTGAATTTCTGTAGTGCCTTCGTATATCTGGGTAATTTTCGCATCTCTAAATAATCGCTCCACGTGGTACTCTTTAACGAAGCCGTACCCCCCGTGAATCTGTACTGCTTCAGTAGCAGCTTTCATGGCCACTTCAGAAGCATAATATTTAGCCATAGCACTTGCCATCCCGTAATCTTCCCCTGCGTCTTTTAAACGAGCAGCTTTGTAAACCAACAAACGTGCAGCTTCCACTTCCGTTGCCATTTCTGCCAATTTGAAAGCAATTGCCTGATGTTGCGCTATTGGCTTCCCGAAAGTTTCTCTCTCTCGTGCGTATTGCATTGACAGGTCCAGCGAACCTGCTGCAATCCCCAGTGCCTGAGCGGCGATGCCGATACGGCCTCCTTCCAATGTTTTCATGGCAAATTTAAAACCAAACCCATCTTCACCGATGCGGTTGGCTTTGGGAACTTTGACATCGTTGTACATGATGGTATGCGTATCTGAGGAGCGGATTCCCAGCTTGTCTTCCTTTGCACCAATGGTTACTCCAGGCCAGCTGGTCTCCACAATAAAGGCATTGATTCCTTTGTGACCCTTTTCTCTGTCGGTTTGTGCTATTACAAGGTGAACGCTGGAAGTTCCCCCATTGGTAATCCAGTTTTTGGTGCCATTTAACAAATAGTGATCTCCCATATCTATGGCGGTCGTTTGTTGGCTGGTAGCATCACTGCCTGCTTCAGGTTCAGACAAGCAAAAAGAGCCTATCCATTCTCCGGAGCTGAGCTTAGGGAGGTATTTTTGTTTTTGCTCGTCTGTTCCATAAGTTTCCAGTCCCCAGCAAACAAGAGAATTGTTGACTGACATGATTACGGAGCAGGAATTGTCCACCTTGGAAATTTCTTCCATAGCGATGACATAAGACAGGGTATCCATACCACCCCCACCATAAGCGGGGTCTGCCATCATGCCCATGAAACCCAGTTCTGCCATCATTCGTACCTGTTCTTTGGGATAAGTCATGGCAGCATCTCTTTCAATGACCCCGGGTTTGAGTTCTTTTTGAGCGAACTCTCGAGCAGCTTCCTGAACTGCCAGATGTTCTTCACTTAATTCGAATGTCATAGGTTGTTTATTTGGTAATTAAATAGAGCTCAGCGAATTTACGCTTTTTCAGGAATATGCCCCAGTCTTGCCCGACCAAAGGTTTTCCAAAATCAGCGCTTTTGATTGCTTAATATTTACCGAAAAATAATGATAAAGTTCAAGCACTTTGGAAACATTCCGGGCTGTATTGGTTGTTAGGCTATAAAATGTCTTTTATGCGCAACTTATCTATGCTGCTTATTCTTTTTGTTTCCATAAATATCCTCCCAACATACGCTCAGGAGGGGCCTGTAGTACCAGAAACAGGGCTCACCCTTAGTGGTGGTGGAGCCAAAGGTCTGGCGCACATTGGCATTTTGAAAGCACTGGATTCAGCGGGTGTCAAGATTGATTACGTTTCCGGTACCAGCATGGGTAGTATTGTTGGCGCACTTTATGCCACTGGCCGTTCAGGAGCAGAAATTGAGCAACTCGCGCGTGGATTGGATTGGGATTTGTTGTTGTCCAATCAAATTAATCTTCGCTCCATTGCCATGGAAGAAAAAGATGCTTACTGGGCTTTTGCGGTGGAGGTTCCATTTGAAAAAGGGAAATTCAGGGGACGTACGGGGGCACTGGAATCACAGGAACTCTGGCTGAAGTTATCTGAACTCTTTTTTCCGGTTTACCGGGAAAAAAAATTTGATCAGTTTTACCGTCCCTTCAGAGCTGTTGCCACGGATATTGCCACAGGAGAACCTTTCAGTCCAGACAACGGAGAAATCATTGCTGCGTTGAGGGCCAGCATGGCCATTCCGGCTGTATTCACGGCTATTGAAATAGATGGCAAAAGGCTGGTTGACGGAGGCATTGTGCGCAACCTGCCAGTTTCGGAAGTCAAAAACCTGGGGGCAGACTTTGTGTTTGCCAGCAATGTCAGTGAAGGAATGTACACCAAAGAGCGCCTGACCAATCCCATTCAGATCCTTACCCAGATTGCCTTTTTGAAAGACGGCGAAGACCACAAACGACAAATTGCCCTCAGTGACATACTCATCAACCATGCCCTGGATCCTTTTTCTACCGGTAGTTTTGACAAAGCCGGAGAAATCATCGACTCAGGCATAGTCAAAGGAATGGAATTGGTTCCCTACTTCAAAAAGCTGGCGGATTCCCTGGGCATACAAAAAGACAGCATCAAAGAAGCCCTGCACCGAAAGTCCATGCCCGATTCTGTCTATATCATTTCTGCGCAGGTAGAAGGATTGCAAAAAGAATCTGCTGTCTCATTTTTGAAAGGATTAAAATTTGAAACGAAAAAATATTATACACCCGACCAGATATCAGCCCTTATTCGCAGAACATTTGGTACCTTAAAATACCAGCGCATACAATATCGCCTGATCCCCAAAGATCCCGGCAAAGCCATCATTGTATTTCAGGTTCGTGAAACGCCTCCCACACTGGCTCAACTCAGTGTACACTTCAATACTTTTTCAGGTCTGAGCCTGATCGGAGGATTTTCCAGCAGGAACTTACTGCTTCCCAATTCCAAAACCCGGGCGATCCTCAATTTTGGAGAAAGTACCCGTTTTAAAATAGAGCACCTGCAATACCTGGGTCGAGCCAACAGAGTTGCGTTTGTAAGCAGCTTGCAATCCGAAATATTTGAAGTAATCCGCTACGAAGACTTCAACCCTGATGAAATATACCAGCTATTCAATTCTCGCTGGGATAACAGGATACAGGCTGGTAGCCGCCGAAATTTTACATTTGGCGTCGGCAATCGTTTCGAACGCATACGATTTACGCCTTTTACCCAGTCTTCTATAGAATTTGACGGACTCAACAATATGTTTGCCAGCTATCTCTTTGCCGACCTCAACACCTTGGACAAGCCCCTTTTTCCTGATAAAGGAGCCAAGTTTTATGCTGAGTTGCGTCACCTACACGGCCAAAAACAGAGAGTACGATATTATGTTGATGATCAGCAAATTGAACCCAATACCCCACTGGCTCTCCAGGAGGACAATTACTTCCAGGGGCAGTTGCACCTGGAATGGTATCATCCGGTGAACGACAAACTCACCTTTACAGGGTTGCTCCAGGGAGGGTTTAGTACCAATCGCCAGCCTGATGTATTCAATTCCTTCATTGTGGGTGGAATCCGGCAACTTTATCGAAATCAGATTACCTTTCCCGGTATTCCGGATTACGGTACCAGAGCCGGTAATATTCTCGCTTTGCAATTGGGTATGCGGAAGGAATTTGCCAACAACCTCTATCTCACTGCAGGAGTCAATGGACTCGCTCTCGATTATCTGGCACCGGAAACCCAATCTGCAAGGAAAGATTATATCCTCGGTCAATCGCTGTCTGTATCTTACGATTCTCTCATGGGGCCGATCTCTTTCAGCATCATGTACAGTGGAAAGGTAAAGAAGATAGAACCCTATGTAAACATCGGCTTTGCTTTTTAGGGTTTGCGCCTTCGGCAAAAAAAACTGCCAAGCAATCAAAATGCCGGGCAACTGACCCTGCTCTTTTTTCGCGATGGCGCCTCCAGCAAATAAATAAGGGAAAACTCCGGTCCTCCAAAACCCTTAGACGCTACGGCATAACCGGAAATGGTGAGATCAAACGCCAGGGAGGTCTGGAAATTCAAATAATCCACACGAAAAGCCGCAATTATTGCGTCTCTCTGAAAATTAAGTCCGGGGGAGGCTACCTTACCCCAAAGTCCTGCGTACAAAGCCAAATCATTGTTGATGTTCATGCCCCGGCCTTTGGAAAGGCGAAGATAAGCACCTACGTTCATTTCGTAGTGTGGTCCCTGTTTGGCAATGACCATACTGGGAAGTAGGTCCAGCCCACTTTTCAAGTTGAACGTTCCCCCGCCGTGGATGACATATTTGCGATATTGGTAGGCACCTGGAATGATTTGGGTTCGGTTTCTTTCAAAACTCAGTGTCTGTGAATTGAGGTGAAAAAGGGCAGCTCCCAGGTATAGGTTGTTGCGCCGATCGACAGGATAAAACCAGCCCAGACCCAATGAAAGGTCAAAGTAGCGGAATACCGGGACAAAGTCCGGATCTTCAAAAAAAGGGTCGGGTTGAAAAACCTTCAAATCATTGAGATCCAGTCGCTGCTGTATCAATGCATATTTCAGTCCGAAAGAAACCAGGTGATCGCCCTGCCGGTTCAATGCCTTCAGATAAGCTACAGAAAATGCTGCTTCTGTTGTACTCAATTGCAAGTCGCCGGCTCTGTCAGTAGTTACCTGTAGCCCCAGGCCAAAATCATCATTGCCTGAAAGTCCTTTGTACAACCTGGTATCCGCTGAACTCAGCAAACTCTGATAACCTGAGTCGTTGAGTTGCCATTGGCTTCTTGCAATGGCGATTCCCCGGCCACGGGCGTTGATCACTCCGGTCATGGCAGGGTTGAGAAAGAGTGGAGAAGCATGGATGGTAGAAAAGTGGATATCCTGTGCAGTTGCCCTGCAAAGGGGAAAAAGCAGTACCGGTATCAACCAAAATTTAATATGTATCTTCTTTCCTTCCATGAATTGCACTGAAAAACACGGGTCTTATCTCAATACTGTAATATTGCCATCCCGAATAAAGGGATCTTTGCCATTCGCACAGGTGCCTCTGATGACATACACATATACCCCCTGATTTACCGGTTCACCCGCTATGGTTCCATTCCACTTTACCGAAGGGTCATTGGTGGAGAAAATCAATTCTCCCCATCGGGTATACACCTGAACCGAATTAATCGTAGCTCGTCCCTGATTTTTTATCTCCATAAATTCATTTACGCCATCATTGTTGAGAGTCATGGCATTGGACACTTCAATCTGATCGTCCTGACAAGGACCAAAAGAGCGGAAAAGTTCAAAACTTATTTCGCTGCGACATCCCCATTCGTTCTCTGCAGCGACAAAAATCCTGTCCGGCAGGTCTGAAGTTACCGTCAGCGCCACACAATCATCGCAAAGCAGATTGCCCTCTTCATCCATCCATCGGATGCTGTACAATTCCCTGTTGTCGGCACTTTGCAGACTCACCTCAACTGATTCTCCCTCTGCCAGGGTGATGTCTTCCAAAGCAACCAATTGAGGAGGCTCTGTCACATACACTGTAATCGTATCGAAGAGGGTTTCTCCGGTACAAGACTGGACAGAAAATACATAATCGGTAGTTTGCGCAGGTTTGGCTACCGGTGTCTCGCAGTCTGTGCAGGAGAGGGAAGGTGAAGCCTGCCAGCTTAGCTCTATTGGTTCTTCGCTTTCTACCTTCAGGGTCGCTTTTTCTCCCGGACAAATATAATAATCCACAAAGCTGTATTCCGGTGGTGCCGTAGCAGAAACAATATAAGTAACGGTGGAGTCGCAGCCATTCGCATTGGAAAATGTCCCGGTAAAAGTAGTCGCTTCTGTAATCACCTGATCCAGTATTCTAAGTGTATCTCCTGTGCAAAGTTCAAAGTTGAGGATTTCCTCAGAGGAAGGATGAACGCTTAGCTCAAGATTTACAACAGAATCACATCCATTAGCAGCAGTCAGTACCTGCTGATAAACACCCGCTGATGTCAGGGTTTCTCCTCCAAAAGTGATGCTTTCTCCTTCGCAAATGCTTTCCGCAAGAATAGATTCCGATAGTGGCAATACTTCCAGGTTCAACACAATAATACTATCGCAGCCGTCGAGACTTCCCAGCGTATCAATGTACGTTCCCGTTGCAGAAAGTTGCAA
>JALQTV010000016.1 GCA_023268675.1 Saprospiraceae bacterium
TTCCATGCCTTTTTTCATACCTTTTTCCATGCCTTTTTCCATGCCCATTTCTATTCCCTTTTCTATGCCCTTCTCTATTCCCTCATCAATCAATTTGTCGTAAAATGATTTGAATTTTGTTGCCATAGCCGGAGTTATTTGTGCGAGAATTTGTTCTTTGGTGAAATTATTACCTAAAGCCTTGCTGACATAAACAAGAAGAGCAGCAGGCATGTTCCCATCGATAAAGATTTCAGCTATTTTCCCGATGTACAAAAAGAGCAAATTCGAATCATGGCTGTATTTATGTGTCAACCAAAGAGCTCTCATCATCGTGTATTCTATTGCGAAAATTTCCTCATCGCTTAGTTGGTTGATGTTGTAAAATAAGAAAGGAAGTTCCGGAAAATAAGCTGAAAAATCTTCAAACCCATCCCCAAATAGTGCTGCGAAGTTCTTGGCTTTCCAACCGCTATTCCCATGATATACGACCAGGGGGAGTATGGGGATCAGCCTTTTAGGTCTTTTATTTCCTTTGATCTGGTGTAGGTAGGCTTGCAGCAGGTAGCGCATCAACTGCAATACCACAAACTTGTCCGGGCTGCTTTTGTGTTCTATCAGCAATGCTATTTGCAGGTTGCGTTTTTGCGAAGCTAAATTCAGTTCAACTTCAAAAAAGGCATCTGAAAAATGCTGCTTCAGTTCTTCATCTACAAAACTTGTTGGCGACTGTTTTAAGCTCTCCCATTTCAAATGTTGTGTGAGCGAAACAGGCAACAAAGTATCGAAGAACTCTTTCGGAAACCCGGGTTCTTCCAACATGCGTTTGATCAAAGCATCGTGCGGTACTTTTTCTTTCATACCCGCAAAATGCAGCTTTAAAATCTGATAATCAAACACTTGTCAAGAAGTGGCGAGTTTTGGCAGTTAATTGGCAATAAAAAACGGGCAGGCATGAAGGATCATACCGGCCCGTCAGTTCTCACCAATCTATGTTAGATAGATGGATTGGGAGGAGTATTGGGGTTGTTCAAGCGTTCTGTTTCAGGATAAGGATAGAAATTGCGGTTTCTTTCCGAATTGAGGTCCACAGAAGTGGGTGGTTCAGGTCGGTTGAAACGGCGACTGTCATCCAGGCTGGTACCGCTGAGAAACAATTCCAGTCTGCGATGTTTGTATATTTCATCCAAAAGCGCCTGTTGGTTGCCATTGGCAGTATAGGTATCCGTCAATCCGGCACCTATACCCAGTGGATCGCTGTCCGGAGTTTTCTGGCGCAACTGGTTGAGGAAACCCTCTGCTGCTGTCAGATTATTTTGGCGAGCATTGGCCTCTGCCAGAATAGCCAGCATTTCTCCCGGTCTGTAAACCGGAATAGAAGCTGTGCGGTCAGTGAAAAACGGACAAACCATGGTACCTACCGGCAAATTATTCAAAGAAGTAGCACCGCTAATATCCATATAAAAGCCGATGCGCTGATCAGCAGGATCTGCTGCCAAAGCTGTGGGCAAACCAAAATCTGCACGAGGTGCATAGGAAACCGTACCGCTAAACATCCCCGACCAAACCGGATTGGCATTCTGCTGGTCGAACTTGAACAAAGAAACGCTTTGCAAGTCCACCTGGCTGGCAGCAGCAGCAGCAGCAGCATAATCACCCGACATGAGTTCGTATCTGGCCAGGAATGCCAACATGGTATTCTTCAGATCAATATCCGGAGAAACGATGCTCTTGAATTCTGAGGACAGTGGCGTACTGTTCAACAAAGCAATTCCTTGCTCAAGGAGGGTGATGGCTTCCGCATACGCTGCTTCTCTGCTGCTGAAAGTAGCCTGGTTGTCCAGAGCATTTTCCAGGGCAACCTGCTCAAAGTTGTGGGCCAGGTGGCCCAAGGTCATTGCGCGGTACAAATGGCCCCAGGCAGTCAGTCCGCTGGCGGTTCCGGGTTCGAGCGTAACCGAAGGTACTGCTTCAATCAGGTTTTCAGCCATCCCTTTGATTCGCATCAGACGGCTAAACAAGCGAACGGTATAACCGTTGTCTCCGGAGAGGGAAGGTCCGCCGGTTTCCAACTCTTCCAGGTTGGCAAAAGTAGTCATGATGGCTGTTTCGCGGGTAGTCACGGAAGGTGTGAGCAATACGGGCTCCAATGCCGAAACAGAATACAGTTGTTGAATTCCGATACTTAGAGCAAACAAGCCGTCTTTGGTGCCGTACACTTCATTTTCAGTTGCAGCATTCGGGTTGGTAAGGTCCAGTTCACAAGCCGGAAAGGCCAGCATGCCAACCAGTAGGAAAGGTAAAAAGATATATTTTTTCATCTGAGTCATTTTTTTGGTTTGAGATTAGAAATCCAGGCTTAGGCCAAACTGATAGGTACGTGGAATGGGTACCTCATTGAAGTCGAAGCCACGAACCCCGTTTTGCTGACCGGAGGCACTGGTTTCCGGATCCCAACCAGTATAATTATCAAAAGACAACAGGTTGCGTCCAATCAAAGAAAGAGACACATTGCTGATTCCTTCATACTTGGGATTCCAGGAATAGGTCAGTGCCAGTTCGCGGAGTTTGACGAAAGAACCATCTTCGATGTAGCGATCCCAGATGTTGTAAGCTGCATTGTTGTAACCACGTGCCAGTTCACCTCTCAATTCCTGGGCATCTCTCCAGCCACCGCCAAAGCTTGATCGGCTGTTTACACGGTCGGTAAAGTTGAAGATGTCAAAGCCCTGTACGGCATCCAGTTGTACCCGGAGGTTGAATTTTTTGTAGCTCAACTCATTGATTAATGATCCTATCCAATCCGGGTTGGGATCACCAATGGTTTTGCGATCGACATTCCCGTTGGCATCCAAGGCGCGAGAGGGCAGGCCATTAGCATCCAGCAGAATATTGCCCTGAGCATCTCTGGCGTAGTAGAAACCATCCAGGATACCGATGGGCTCGCCATTTCTGGCCAAAGACACTCCGAAGCTTTTTGGCAATGCAATCTGGTTGCCCTCAATGCCATTTACTTCGTTTCTGTTGCGGCTGAAAGTCGCCATGACATTCCAGCGGAAATCAGCTTTCATCACCGGTGCAGCACGAACCATCAACTCGACACCCTTGTTTGTCATAGTTCCCACATTCTCCAGGCGGGTTTCAAAACCGGTAGAATTGGCAAGTGTTCGCGTAAGCAACAAATCTTGTACCTCTACGTCATAAACAGAAAACTCAAACCCAAGCCTGTTTTTAAACAATCCTACGTCCAAACCCAATTCCAATTCTTTCTGTCTTTCAGGCTTCAGGCCATCATTGCCCAGACGAGTAGAAGGAATCAAGCCCGTTTTGCCGTTGATCGGTACGGGCAGGTAATTGGACAATCGCTCGTATGCCGCCAAAGCGGAAAGGTTACCTGATTCACCATAAGAAGCTCTGAGTTTGAAGGTAGAAAAAGTATTACCCAGGCTTTCCTTCCAGAAAGATTCTTCCGAGATCAGGTAAGATACACTGGCCGTGGGATACATTTGGGTGCGTTCAGCCGTACCAAAGGTAGAAGCCGCATCTACGCGGATGGCACCTGTCACAAACAATTTTTCGGCAAAGCCGAAAGTTTGCTGAAAGAAAGCACCCTGGATGACACGCTCTGCCTCAGAGTCGTTACGCGCAATTACTGTACCTGCATTGGTACTGTTTACTACCGGAGACAAAGCATTGGCCGTGATGGCAAGATTGGTACTGCGATCGTATTGTAAAGTAGCTCCCAACAAAGAAGTAGAAGCGATATTCGAGCCTATCTGTTTGTTGTACCTGATGTTCAGGTCATTATTAAGCAGCAGGGTGTTGACCTGCCCTGTTCTGGCCCATCCCAAGGTCTGAGAATTGGTTCCCACAGGAATGAAACCCTCCCCTTGCTGGGTGTAGGTATCGTATCCCAGGATGTAGTCGATAGACAAACCTTCGAAAGGAGTCAACTTCAACTGGAAGTTTCCGGTAAAGCGGTTGGTTTGCTGACCAAAATCAAAAGTTTCTATGGCTTCAACCGGGTTGGCTACGAAACCTGCAGGGCTAAGGTAGTTACCTGCCGCATCGGCACGAGGATCAAAATAGTTGTTGTTGAAGTTAAATCCGGTAAGTGAACCATAGAAAGCTGCCAGACCACCATTGGGAATCTCATTGGAGTTGTTGGTAGAGAAGTTCAACCCTACACTCACAGAAGCCCAGTCACTGAGTACCTGATCGAGGTTCAATTTGGCAGTATAGCGCGAAAAATCCGTATTGCGGATGATCCCTTCATTGTAAAAAGCAGAACCGGAAAAGAAGTAGCGGGTATCGCCACTTCCACCACGAATAGACAAGTAGTTATCAGTACCCATCCCCGTATCGAAGATATAATCCTGCATCTTAAAGCGTTGGGTGGGAATCAACTCTGATGCCTGTGGGTTGGTTGGCGTAGCATAGCGGACAGGTTCCATGTTTTCTTCGATCTCTTTTCTGAGTTCGTTGACGCGTACGCTGGTTGAAAAACTCACCTTGGGTTTGCCCTGCTGACCTTTTTTAGTAAAGATCTGCACTACTCCGTTGCTGGCTCGAGAACCATAAATGGCCGCAGCCGCCGCACCTTTGATGATTTCGATACGCTCAACATCTTGAGGGTTGAAATCCACGAGGCGATTTTGGGCGTAGCCCCCAAGATCCAATACTTCCGGAGAAGAGTTGTCCACAATCACCCCATCAATGATGTAAAGAGGATCCGAACTACCAAAAACGGTACTGTTACCTCTAAGGGTAATGGAAATACCCCCGGCAGGGTTCCCTGAGTTTTGGTTGATCAGCGCACCGGTAATTTTGCCCGCAAGGGCCTGATCCAAACCCGTAGCCCCCGAACGGGCAATTTGTGTTTGATCAACCGTAGAAATAGCATTACCCAGCTGCTTTTTGCTGGTAGCAGCCGAAGCCCCTGTTACTACAACCTCGTCAAGGTTCATCACGTCCGCAGACAAAATGATATCACGAGTCTGTACCGCTGACGCGGAAAAATCAAAATCAAGGGTTTGAGCTGCATATCCCACATAAGAAACTACCAGCGTAACTTCTTGGTTAGTAGCGGGAAAAGTAATGGAATACCTTCCATCGATGTCCGTGAGGGTACCCGTCGAAGTACCTTTGGCAGCGATGGTTACTCCGATCAGTGGAGTGCCTGATTCATCAGTCACCGTTCCCGATACCGACGGATTTTGCGCCCAAACGGCAAAAGGAAAAACGAGGAACATAAAAATGCCCTGTACTTTCCATAATTTGGTTAGGAAAATAGTCATAAAACGTAGTTTGGTTGTGAAAAATATTCTAGCAGCCGGCACCTCCGGCTATAGGTTGAAATTGTGTTGTGGAGCGCAATTGAATGTAGTTAAGACAAACTCAACTATATAGTAACTACCTGCCTGAAAAAAAGGTTGACTTCCCACTGCCAAATCAACCCCACCTTTCCTGCAGGAAAATTAGTAATTTTACAAAGCTTTGAAAAACAGATTATAGCTAATCGATATGAGCTTTCTAAAAGAAAAATACATCAACCCTTTAACGGATTTCGGCTTCAAAAAGCTGTTTGGAACCGAGCCGAATAAGGTTTTATTGATAGATTTTCTGAACCAAATCCTGCCGGACAAACATCAGATAAAGGATCTTAGTTATGCTAGAAACGAACAACTGGGAGCCAATGAGCTAGATCGCAAAGCTATTTTCGACTTGTACTGTGTAGGGGAATCAGGAGAGCGGTTTATTGTGGAATTACAGAAAGCCAAACAGAATTTCTTCAAAGACAGAAGCATCTTTTATGCCTCTTTTCCTATTCAGGATCAGGCACAGAAAGGAGATTGGGATTTTAGGCTGGAAGCAGTCTATACAGTTGGAATTTTAGACTTTATTTTTGATGATCACAAGTCTGAAGAAGAACTTTTGCATGTGGTAGAGTTGAAAAACCAACAATGTGAAGTTTTTTACGATAAGTTGAAATTTATCTACATCGAACTGCCAAAATTCAAAAAACAGGAGCAAGAGCTCGAAACCCAATTTGATAAGTGGTTATTCGTATTCCGCCACCTTTCTCAACTTCAGAATCGCCCACCCAAATTACAGGATAAGGTATTCCAAAAGCTATTTGAAGCCGCTGAAATCGCCCGGTTTTCACCGGAAGAAAGAACCGCCTATGAGGATAGTTTAAAATACTATCGCGACCTCAAAAATGTAGTGGATACGTCAAGAGAGGAAGGAATCGAACAAGGAATTGAACAGGGAATTGAACAAAGAAACCTGGAAATTGCCAGCCAAATGAAGAAAGCAGGCGAACCTGTCGAAAAAATCATGCAGTACACAGGCTTGGACAGAGCGGTTATTGAAAGGCTATAAAGCATGAGGGGGCAGTACCTTTACCTGGTACTGCCCCCTCATGGAAATACTACCGGAAATTATTCTTTTCCGATGCCCAGTCCGGGAAGTGCCCCGGGAGCTTCATTCCTGAAGTTGAATTCAGGTCCCTTGCGCTGCAAAGGATAGATCTCATCCAGTGTATCACCCTCGTACAAACGACCATTTTTCATCACATAACGAACTGTGTTGGTGTGGCGGATATCATCGAGCGGATTCTTGTCCAGTATCACCAAATCAGCCAATTTGCCAGATTCGATTGAACCGAGATCTCCGGAAAGTCCCAAAGCCTCAGCACCGAGAATGGTAGCTACTTTCAGTGCATCGTGATTGCGAAGGCCACCTGATTGCATGGCCCATAGTTCCCAGTGGTAGCCCAACCCCTGTAGTTGGCCATGAGAACCTACGCCTGCAATGCCACCGGCTTCCACCAGGTCTTTTACAAATGCCGCGTGCCGTGAGAAAATATGCTCTTCTTTCATAAACCAGCCCGGCCTTCTGCGAGACTTTTCATCTAGTTCAGCCTTGGGCGTGAAGTAGTTGAGTTTTTTATCTCCATTGACATTTTCGGTAGCATAGAAGTAATTTTCTGCCCAGGGACCTCCATAGGATACCAGCAAGGTCGGCGTATAAGCCATTTTGGATGCTGCAACCAGACTCACGACATCTTTGTAGATCGGATAGATCGGGAAAGAGTGTTCATGGCCAGGGTAACCATCAAGCAACTGGGTCATGTTGAGTTTGAAGTCAAGTCCACCCTCGGTAGTAGGCATCAATTCCTGTTCTTTGGCAGCCTGAATGACCCACTGTCTGTGTTGGCGATTGCCTACGAGATACATTTTGATGCTTTTGGTATCGTAGTACTCGGAGTATTGTTTCAATACATCGCGGGTATGATCCAGACTTTTCATGCGGTAAGCCCAGTAGCCTACTCCGGGGCCGGTAGAATAAATTCTGGGGCCAACGGTTTGTCCGGCTTCCACCATATCTTCATATGTCAATACATCGGTAGTCGCTGTTTGCGGGTCTCGGGTGGTAGTTACTCCATAAGCCAGGTTGGCAGCATAAATCCACACATCTTTTTTGTGAATCTCCCAGTTGGGCCACATGTGTGAATGGGTATCTATGAAACCCGGTACGATGGTTTTGCCACGAAGGTCGATTACGCGGGTAGTTTTTTTGTCGTAAGCTACTTTTCCGGAAGGGCCAACAGCTTTGATGCGGGCATTTTCGATCAGGATATCTCCTCGTTGGATGATTTCATCGCCATTCATGGTTACCAGGCGGGCACCGCTGAGCAGCACTGTTCCTTCCGGTACGTCTCGAGCCACTTTGACCTCGACTTTCATTTCGTCGGCTTTGTATCCCTTGTCTTCCTCTTTTTCAGCCTCTTTTTCTTCCTCTTTCTTTTCTTCGGCTTTATCTTCCGCTTTCTTCTCTTTTTTCGCTTTTTCAGCAGCTTTCAATTCTGCTGCTACCCTTTTGCCCTCTTCCAGGTCATAAGAGAAATAAGCATTGCCCAGTGACCAGTTGATTTTTTTGCCATCGGCAGTCCAGTGAGCAAACTCCCCACCAAGTTTCGTCAGTTTCCAGGAAGGGAAAATGGCATTGTCGGGATTGGCCACATTGATCGTTGGCACTTCCCCACCGGAGTAAGGTACCGTCACAGCATATATTTCGTTGTTGATTTTCGCCAAAGCGATGCCGCCTTTGGGAGACATTTTCACCTCACTTGCCGAAGAAGGCTTCACACTTGGCTCACGCTCCGTCTCCACCATCATACAAGACTCTTCAAAAGCTGCAGGATAGGTAGTAATACCGGTGACTTTGAGATAGGCTTTTTCATCGGTACCATCCCAACGGATAGAAATCAGGCCTTTTTGCCCGTGATACAGGTAAATACGATCGTCTCCTTCTACAAAATGAGCTTGCCCCCGTCCCTTGCTTTCTGCGATTTTGTTGACAGGACCTCCATTTGAATTGATCCATCCAAGGTATTGGTTGGAACCAAAACCAAAAGGACCGATGGCGTCCTTATAAGCTTGTGCGGGGCCAAAGTTGAAGACTATTCTGTCGGTTTTGGCGTCCCAGGCAGGATCTGAGTAAATACCCGCTTCAGTGGTAAGTCTCTGAGAAGCGCCTCCGGCAGCCGGAACCTTGTAGATATGTCCTTCCTCATCTTTTTCCCAGGTTACATAAGCAACAAATTTACTGTCGCCGGACCAGGCAGGCATGCTCTCCGTTTGCTCTCCCTCCGTCAGCCTTTTTGGTGTACCGGCAGGATAATCCATCACATACAATTTGTTGAGTGCAGTGAAGGCCAGTCTTTTGCCGTCAGGCGACAAAACCGGATTGCGGATTTGCTTGACGATCATTTCGATATTGTCAGTGATGGGGTAATCGAACCTCACCTCGGGACCCAGATCCAGTTCTGCATCAACTTCAAAGGGAATCTGTACGGCAGCACCTCCTGCGATGGGCAGTTTGTTGATCTTACCACCCCAGGAAGCCAATAAGTATTTACTGTCGGGAGTAAAAGACATAGCCGGATAAACTCCCAGAGGAGCGATAGACTCCTGTTCGTCTCGCTGTACCGGATAAGCCAGCCAATCTTCCTCTCCGGTTTTCAGGTTGCGCCTAACCAGGCCGGTGTGCTCATTGTATCGGGAACCATAGACCAGCCATTGGCCGTCGGGTGACAAAGTAGGCGCGAAAGCCGAGCCGTAGCGGGAAGTTTGTACGGCCATTTCACCTGTTTCCCGATCATACACACCAATCTGATATTGAGGCAATTGTGCATTGTAATTCCAGGCACCTCTGCGTTGAGAATACCAAATATAGCGATTGTCCGGCCCCATGGCGGGTTCTACATATTTCATGGTCTCCGGCGTTTTGATCAGCTGGATGCCATTGCCGCCGTCCTTGTGGTAGAGGTGTAATTTCATATTTCTGCCACCCTGAGACACTACCAGGTATTGGCCGTCAGGTGTCCAATCTGCAGACTGAAAATGATCGCTGTCTTTTTTGGTGAGCTGGGTCTGCTCTTTGGATTCCAGGTCCATGAGCCAGATATTTTCAGAACCGCTCTTGTCGGAAGTAAAGGCCAGTGTTTTGCCATCCGGGCTAAACTTTGGATGCGTATCATAAGCCAATCCTTCGGTAATTCGCTCTGCCTTGCCTCCGCCTGCCGGCAAAAGGTACAGATCGCCCAACATGTCAAAGGCTATGGTCTGCCCATCCGGACTCACATCCAAATTGAGCCAGGTGCCCTCGGTAGTCTGCAAATGGAAACTGCGATCCGGCTCCAGCGGAAGTTCTTTTGTAGCCTTTTTGACAGAATCTGCCTTGGCCGCCGTATCATCCTGCGCCTGCAGAGAACCGATCAGCAACAAAGTGGCACAAAGGCCCGTGAAAAAGTATCTGCGTAAAGTCATAAGTGCATGAATTTATTCAAAAAAACAATTGAAAAAAGCGAATGAAGTTACTTAGAAATGTCTGTCTGCACAACCTTAGCTCCCGGATTATTCAAAAACGATGCTTTGCCTGAAATCCTTTTCGAGTAATAAATCCAGGTGGGTAAGTACCACCTGCCCCATGTTGGTGCAGCGATAGAAGCGATCAGAGTTGTGGTGTGCAGCAAGTTCTTCTGTAAGTTTGCTTACTTTATCCGGAGTAGATATTTTATCGCGAGTCATGACCAGGAATAACTCTTGTACCTGTTCGCGCGATTTTTTTACCCGTCCCGCGATCAAACTGCGCTCCTCCATCTGGTATTGTTCAACCGTCCGGGGGTTCATGTGTCGAATCCCCATAAAAATCAAGTCATTGTTTTCCTTAAAATATTGCGGAAAGTAAAAATTTTTCCGCCCCTCATAAGATTGCTGGTCAAAGTCTATGGCTCGGATGCGGTACTGGTTGCCCTCAATATCCGGTGTAATATCTACTACATAATTGTAAGAACGCATATCACCCAATAGCCTGACAAAACAGCGCTCATTGAATTTTACAAACTCTTTGGAAATACGAATCTGGTCAAATTGAGATACTTCCAGATGGTGGCGAATAAACTCATCCCCCGGGATTCCCGCTATGTGCTCCTCTACCATGGTATTGCCTTCCACCAGGAAGTTGAAACGGTTGGGGGAAAGCAAATCTTCTAATTCCAAACCATAAATTCGGGAAGCATCTGCCTGTTTCAGATAAAAATGATCATAATTGTCATTGAGGCGGTTGATGATTCGAATGCGGAAGGGCTTGGAATTGCCGTAGGTACAAAAGTCAATGCGAGCAACCTGCAGGTGATCCATCACCGTAACATCTCCATCTGTTTTCAACAAGGCATAAATGCGGGTGAGCGCATTGTTTAGTTCCGCCATATCCCGCTCCGAAAAATACACAGACTCCCAAAGTGTATCATTGCCATTTCTGTCCAGTAGTGGAAACGACTGCGAATAGTGCAACAAGTCGTCATAATGTGCCGGTAGTTCCCGATACCTGCCGTATCGCTCGAGGTAAGTACGCAATTCTTGCCCTACCGGGAAAATAGGTTTCTTGCGGGATGGTACATTGCCGGCCATGGGGTAACTCTTTGTTTGTAAAAATTAACCCGCTTAATATACGACAAAAAAAATAGCCCACCTCTCGGGGGGCTACAAATGATGGACACTTATCCTCTTTCGAGGCAAGTTCTTTATTGTTCGTAAACGGACAATACAATTGACTTTTGCGAACTTTGGCATTTATACTAATAGCCTATGTCCACAATGATGACATTTTTGGTATAGTGTTTCATGAGAATATGGTTTTACACGTTTCTGTCGTAAAACTACTAAAGCAATGATGAATTTGTCCGGACATTCATACTCTTGCTACACCCCCGAAGTAAGAAATGAGATTTCAGAGATTTAGTTTGCAATAAATTGATTATTAATTTTTTATGAATTTTAATAAAACAAATTAAATTTAACTTTCATTTGTTTTATCCTCTCAAAAACAAGAAAATTTACCCCTCCCAGGCTTGTTCCCGGCAGTACAAATTGGAATAGTAAACACAATGCACTAATTTATGCTGCCAAAGCATCCAACTCAACCCAATGCCATGGCAAACCTGATACCCCACAGAATCAGTGATTTTCTGAAGGACTACCCACCCTTCAGAGAGATCGGAGCAAAAGAATTGCTGGATCTGAGTCTGAAAGTCCGGGTACTTTTCCTGCATTCCCGCGAAATTATTGACCTCGCCAACGAGGACTGGAAAGGGCGTTGTTTTGTCATCAGAGAAGGATCCGTAGCTGTCTTTACCGCCGGGGGAGAACTATCAGACCAACTCGAAACCGGGGACTTGTTTGGAGACGAACTCCTATTTGGCACTTCTTCATCCATCCGGCGCTACGAAACGCTGGAAGATTGCCTGCTCTATGCCCTCCCACTGAATCAACTGGCTGAAATCCTGCGTCGCAACCCTCTGATTGCCGGTTTCTTTCCGGGAAATAACAAGTTCGCAGCTCCCCTTTTTCCTGACAAAAAAGATCCAGGAGGAAGCTTCCTGGAAATCCAACAGGCCAGTCATTCTGCCAGATTGATTGCCTGTAAGGCTCAAACCAGCATCAGCGAAGCCGCTAAAAACATGCAAGAGGCCGGAGTGGGCTCCATCCTCATCACAGATGCGGAAGGACTGCCCACAGGCATCGTCACGGACAAAGATTTGCGCAAAAACGTGGCAACAGGCGAGATCAGCACGACAAAACCCATTGAAAGCATCATGAGCCAACCGGTAGTTTGTATCCCTCCCGACAGGACGGTAGCAGACCTCCAGATGTTGATGATCCGACACCATATCGGCCACCTTTGTGTGACGGCAGACGGCAGCGACCAATCTCCGGCGCTTGGCATCGTTTCCGAACATGACATTCTGCGCATGCAAACCAGAAATCCCGCTGTACTCGCCAAGGCGATTCGCCGGGCAAGCAGCCCGGAAACTTTGGCCGAAATACGGGAACAGGTGGACAAATTGGCCGCCGGATACCTCGCCGGAGAAGTGTCTATCGCGTATGTGTCGCGCATTGTCACCCTCCTCAATGACATGCTCCTCAACAGACTGCTGGAGCTGACACAAGCTGATATGGAAAAAGAAGGCAAGGGGAAAGCTCCCCTCGGTTTTTGTTGGCTGGCCATCGGAAGCCAGGGACGAGGCGAACAAATCCTACGAACAGACCAGGACAATGCTCTGGTGTATGAAGATCCGGAAAGCAGCCAGGTCGAAAATGCAAGGCAATATTTCAACCTGCTTGCCCAAAAAGTAGTGAAAGGACTGGAAACTTGTGGTTTCGAAGCCTGTCCAGCCAATATGATGGCCAGTAACTCGCAGTGGTGTATGTCTTTGAGCGACTGGAAACAACAATTTTCCCGCTGGATCCTCCACCCCACTCCGGAATATATTTTACTTAGCAATATATTCTTTGACTTCCGCGCTGTCGCCG
Source organism: Saprospiraceae bacterium (assembly GCA_023268675.1). Classification (GTDB taxonomy): domain Bacteria; phylum Bacteroidota; class Bacteroidia; order Chitinophagales; family Saprospiraceae; genus JALQTV01. Next base: position 12,861 of record JALQTV010000016.1, read on the forward strand.
GAAAAAAAGACCTCTCCGCACAATTGTCAATCCATATTCGGGAAGCGATACGCCAACAGACTGTCTTTTTGTCCTTTCTGGCGCACGATGCACTGAAAAATCCCCCACCCCTGACCTTTTTCAAGCATTTTGTACTCGAAAAATCAGAAGAACACAAAGATATGTTCGATATCAAACAAAGAGCCATGCTGCCACTAGCCGATGCTGCCCGCCTCCTGCATCTGGGTTCCTTCCCTGAAAAAATCCTTAGCAATACCGTCGAGCGGTTCAAACAGCTCGCTGACAAAGAACCTCAAAACCGGGAGTTGTTTCTACAGACTGCTCAAGCCTATGAAATATTAATGCGCTTCCGCAATACTGCCGGATTGGCTCAACGCAATTCAGGTCGCTACTTTTCTCCGGCGGAGCTGACAATAATAGAGCGCATGACGCTGAAAAACTGTTTCCAGTTCATCAGAGATATACAGCAATTGATCAATGTCAGGTTCCAACTATCCCATTTCAGATAAAACAAGCAGATGTTCAACAATTTTTTTTCCCGGCAAAAAACAATTGTTCCGGAGTGGTGGAAAACTTACCTGGGACAGGTTCGCAGCATGCCCCATCTTGGCCTTCCTCCGAGAGCACATCGCTTTGTCATCCTGGATACCGAAACCAGTGGACTCGAACCGGATGCTGACGCCCTTTTGTCTATTGCAGCTTATGGAATCTCCCGCAATATGCTGAATGTCGAAGACCATTTTTCCTGTATTATTCGGCAGGTACTGCCTGCTGATCCTGAAAACATAAGTATACATGGCATCATGCCGGAAAAAAACCGGGAAGGCCTGCCTGAGGCCGAAGCGTTGCAGGCTTTTCTGGCTTATTGTGGCAATGCGATCTTAGTAGGACACCATCTTGGTTTTGACCTTAAGTTTTTGAATAATGCCCTTCGGAAAATAATTCCCGGAGCTACCATAAAAAACAAATCCATTGATATTATAAATTTAACCCTGAAATTGGATCGATATCCCAACCCTGCTTTTGTACCGCACGAAGCGTACCGGCTGGACAACCTTTGCAAAAGGTTTGACATCAGCCCCATAGAGCGGCATACCGCGGATGGAGATGCCTGGGTAACGGCCATCCTGTTTCTCAAATTGCTGAATAAAATCTCCCGGGCGGGCTGGAACAAAACCCGTCACCTCATACGTTGACAAGCAAATGCTATGAAAAAAACCGGTTTTCTGCTCTTATTGTTCTTACCGCTCGTGATCCTGCTTGCGGTAAGCATGCCGGCCATCAGCAAAAAACACGCGTATTCCAACCATTTCAAAGGGAGCCTGTCCTACAAAAAAGAAGAATTCACAAAAGCAGTCAGGTACTTTGAAAGCGCTTACAAAGCTGTACCCGATAACCTCAATTTCGGACTTTCCTATGCCATCAGCCTATCCAGGACCGGTAGCCCCCAAAAAGCACTCGAAGTCCTCGCTGCTACCTGGCTATTGTTGCAGGAAAAGGATCCTGAATATCCCATGAAACGGGCTGTAGCGCTGTTTTCGGCAGGAGTCATCCATTCCTTCAACCGAAGCTACGACACCAGTACTCCCATGCTCAAACAAGCCTACCGATGGTTTCTGGCCATGGGAGCCGACAACTATGCCAGTCAGAGTCTGTATATGCTCGCTTACAATCAATTGCTGGATCAGGGAGTAGGGGGATATGAAAAAGGAGACATTCCTCTGCACCTCCACGTTAGCCGGGACGATATCGTACAAAGCACAAATTACCTTGCCCAGGCTTTGCAAAGCAATCCCCGCAATGCGCAAGCCTGGAAATACTACAATGTCCTGGCAGATACCATTGCTCCCGCCCATCGCATCAGTGAACAGGATGTTTTCAAGGCAAAACAAAAGGACCGCCCCTCTTTTAATTACGACAATCTTCCCGCCAATGCCCTGCGGGCTTTGTCTTTTACAGATTACCAGGAGGTTTTACTCTTACTGGACATCTCAGGATCCATGGTCATGGAAAAAGTACTTTGCATGGGGGAAAACCGCTTCAAGGTCATGAAGTCAACGGCTCTGGCAACCATAGACCTCCTTTCCGACACCCTGATGGTCGGCCTGGGAACTATCGGAGGAGACTGTGGCGACCGGCCCAAAGTATGGCAAGCCGTAGCACCCCTCAACAAAAAAGACCTCAAGTGGACTGTCTCCTCGTTGCCTCCACATGGGACAACCCCGCTACTCGAGCGTCTGCAGCAATCGCCGGAGTTGTTTAGCAGCACTCCCGACCAACAAAAATCCATCTTGCTGATCAGTGACGGAGCCAATGTTTGTTCCGCAGGAAAAGGAGACATTTGTGAGTGGGTAGAACAATTAAAGCAATTGGACATCACCATCAATGTGATAACTTTCCTGGAAGCCAGTATCTTTAATACCAACGAATTTGCAGAATACTCCTGCCTGGCGGACATCACCGGCGGAGAAATATTATACCTCGACGACCTGCGCTGCAGCTACGAATACCACGAATTTGACCTGCTGCTCAGCGCGGCTCCGGAACTTCCCGAGATCAAAAAGGTATATTGCATGGGAAAAAACATTCAGACCCTTTGGGCCATTTTTCCTGAATAATAAACCCAAAAAACACTTAGCATGGCTGAAAAACTCTTGCTTATCATCGGTTCTTTTGTTTTGGGCGCGCTCCTTTTATTCTTTTCCGAGCGAAAGGTCAAAAAGCACCAAGACCTACCCCCCAAACCTCCGACAAAAGAACCCAAACAAAACATTTCTACCGACGAAGCAGATGAAATTTACGAACAGGGGTTCAACGACGGCGTTCGCCACGCCATCCAAAGTAAAGACGCATTATGATGCGTCGACATTATGATGCGTCTCTATCGTACCCTAATAATCGCTACCGGCCCCCTGTAGCGATTGGAAACCGTACGAGCCCTGATTACCGCATTTTGGGGCAATTGCAACACCGACTCATAGCGAAGGCTTACTTCAGTAGGTTCTGATTCATCCAGAGTATAATAAATGGGCAGCGTATCATTGATGGCCTGCAATCCTACCGCATAAAGAGAATCGGCATCAACAGCCTCAATAGAAGCAAAAACCTGATAAGGCAGGTTGATGGTTGCTTCTGTTTGCTCATCAAAAAACTTCAGGTCTGCATTCAACCCCTTTTCACTGCGTTCTTTTTTCCACAAGGTTTGATAGGTCTGGCGAAGGGCAAACAATTCTCTTCGCAGTTCATTTACCTGATCGTTAAAATCCTCCGGAAGGGGCTTTCCTGCCTGCATGTTACTGATGTGTAATTGTATTTGTTGCTTCTTGACCATCCAGTTACTCCAATTTACAGCAAACTGGAAACAATCATAGGTATATACATTTTGAGACACCTGCATCAGGTATTCCCGGGTTCTTGAACGAAACCCCTCCATGGCAGCAATCAACTTTTCCAGAGATTCAGGAGGAAGGCCAACTTCCCCTCCCTCATAAGCTTCCCAGGATTTTGCAAAACTGTGGTTGTTCAGGCCGTTTAACTGGCCAAGGTTACTGAAATCAAGGAAAATATCTGCAATCGGTGCATTGGAACTGAAATACAAGCCGCTGTACTCCCGGTTGAAAATAGGCAAGTAATCGTCTTTAGCAGATTTTTCCACATTCCACAACTGCACACCTCCCCAGACAATGGGCCAGTAAAAAGACTCAAAGAAGCCAAAATAATCCGTATCGTCTGTTTTCAATACAAAACCTGTAGCGCCACCCTGAGCGGCTGTTCCGACAGCTTCCCGGATCCGGAATGACATTCCCCTAAGGTCGGGCCATATCTTATTTTCGGCACTGATGGTCATTTCCGAAATTTCACCCTCCGGTCTTTCATTAAAGTACAATTTCACATGGTACAAACCGGCATGCCTATTGAGTTCATCCACTACGTTTTTCGGCAACGCCGTTTCCATAGAGAGAATCATGGCATTCAGTTTGAACAAAGACATTTTTTTTATCTCGTCCTTGATGTAATCCTTGTCCGGCGAGCCCTTGGAGCGCATATCGTCTTCCCATGCTCTGATAGAAAAATCAGGCCAGTCGGCCAGGTAAAGGGTTGGAATTTTTCTGTCCTTAAAGGGTATCAGGTACTGTCGCAGCGTCTGTATAGCATAAAACAAGCCTGCATCCGTATGAGCTGCCAAAAAAATGCGCTCGGACGTGATGTTTATCAGATATCCCTCTTCTCCTATCCGCTCAATGTCTTCTTGTGCAAAGGCTTCGTCAAGCTTGTCATAATTTCCGAGTTTCCCCACCAGCAAATCCGATTTACCCCGGGTACCGGTGGTAAGGCGCAAAGCCTGATTCGCCTCCCAAAACAAAATGAGTTGGTTCAATGCAAAAATATTGCTCGGATTCGGCTTGTCAACAAAGTAGTAACTCAGATCAGTAGAACCAAGCTCCAATACCTCGGAGCCGGATTCCCATTTTTGAGGCAGTGGAACGATCTGTGCCTGTGCAGCGGTCCCCGCAAAAACAACAAAAAGAGCAACAACAGCTGAAATCATCAAACGACTCATAATACCCGGATTTTTTGAATAAGCTAAGGTAAAAGCAAGGACGCTCAATTGCCATCCCCGAAAGCGCAAATTTATAAAAAATACCAGGGCAGAGACATTAAAGCCTCAGATAACTCCACTCTTTGGAAAACGGTACCCTGCTCATCAGTACAGCTCCCTCGGCTGTAATCAACAGGTTGTCGCTGGGATTAATGCCTATGCCATTTTTCTCGTCGTACAAACCGGGTTCCACACTAAACATCATTCCTTCCTCTAAAGGCGTATGGTCCCCCAGACTGAAGAAAGGTGCCTGGTGTCCGTCTATGTGCTGACCCGTTCCGTGCCCGGGACGATGGTAAATGTAAGCCTGCATGCCATTTTTTACCTGATGCTCGTGCACCCGGTAAGCCACTTCCGAGCAAGCTACACCGGGTTTGGCCGTCTCAACCATGATTTCCACCGTCTCGGCTACCACTTCCCACATGCGATCCTGATGCGCTGTCCAGGGCGCTACCAGATAATTTCGGTAGCACTCGCCCCCAAATCCCCCCAAACGGATATCCGTATTGACGTAGATGGGCTCTCCCTTCTTGATTTTGTTGTAAAAAAACTGATTGGGATGTGGATAAGCAGTAGAAACACCGGCGCGAACGTAATTAGCGGTAGAGTCTATCCCAATAGCACTGTGAGGCTTGCCATCGTGTTTTACATCTTTCATCAACAAAGCTATCCCATAAGCGCGAAGCGCATGACCTATTTCAAAATCAGTAGTCCGGGTACCGTGCTCCAGGATAAAATCGCGGGCAAAAGCATGGATTTTATCAAAATACCGATACGCACGCTGACAGAGCGCAATCTCTTCCGGAGTCTTCCGAATGCGCATTCGCAGACAGGTATCAGCAATATTCACCAAACTTGTACCGGGCAATTCCCTTTCCAACAAGGCTTCTTGCTCAGGCGACAAGGCCATGTCCGTCGCAATCTTTTTACCTGCCCAACCTCGTGTTTTGAGCTGATCAAGCAGCCACGGGAAAGGATAGACCGTCTCCCCCTTCACTACCTGGCCTTTTTCGGGATACCCGCCTTCGGCGTGAGGATAACAAAAATAATAAGTAAAGTCGGTTGCCCACCAGGAATTGATGAGGTCGCGGTCTATACCGGGACCAAACCAGTAAGCCGTATCGTTTTCATCGGTGGGAAACAGTACCCAGGTGGTCCGCTGTCCACTACCCCTGACACAACCTGTGAAATATACTGTATTCACATCGTGCTGCAAGAGAATCGCATCCACACTCAAGGGCTTGAGTGTGTCTTTCAGTCGCCGGACAGTCGCCTGATGCCATTCCAAAGGCAGTCGGTCATACCCAAGGGGAGCAGGTTCGGGTTGCATCCTGTTGTCAACAAGTAGTTTTTCCGAGCCTGCGGCTAAAAGGTGAGATTGATCGGTCAACTTTTCAATAGCCAAGCCTGCGGCAGCCAGGCCTAAGCCCATGTTTTTGATAAAGGTTCTTCGTTCGAGACTCATGTGTTGTTGGTTTTTCCTAAAGATAAAGATATTGAATGGATTTGGAGGAAATGCCAGGAAACAGAACGCTTTAAGTTCTGATTTTCTTAACTTACAATTAATCCACAAATCAAAAAACCGCGCTACTTTTGTTTGGGCTTTAATTGATAACTAATTTATTAAACTTGGAGCCACTTGTGTACCTCAGCTCTTACCTGGGAGCAATTTTTGAAGGTGAGTTTTCCCTGGTCACCGCCCTGCAAGCCTCTTTCAGAGGACATGCGAACGCCTATGCAGTACTGTTGACTGCTTTCGCCGGTACGCTCACCGCAGATTGGTTCGTCTTTCTAAATGGTCGTTACAACGCAGAACCCTTTTTGCGAAAGCGCCCAAAACTTCAAAAAAAGATCATCGGAATCAATACCTACCTTGACAAACGACTCGATTGGCTGCTCCTTTTCTACCGTTTTATCTATGGGTTTAGAATTGTACTCCCCCTCTTGTTTGGGTTAAGCCCCGTCTCTGTCAAAAAATTTGCCCTGTTTAGCTTGCTGAGTACCTCCTTGTGGCTCGGCTTTGTGCTGGTAATCAGCCATTTTATCTCCTGGCTGACAACCTGAACCTAAACAATTTTTTTCCAAAGAAATACCTAACATAGTATGAAAATCCTATACGCCATACAGGGAACCGGCAACGGTCATATAAGCAGAGCCAGAGACATCGTCCCCATCCTTCAAAAATATGGTCAGCTGGATTTGTTGGTGAGCGGCACTCAAGCCGAAGTGGACTTTCCGTATCCCATCAAATACCGATTTCACGGACTGGGTTTCTCCTTCGGAAAAAATGGGGGCATAGATTTTATCAAAACGTATCGGGAAAGTAATCTGAAAAGACTGTGGCAGGAAATCAGGCAACTAAATGTCAATGATTACGACCTGGTGATTTCAGATTTCGAACCGGTAAGTGCCTGGGCTTGTATCAACCAGGGGAAATTCTGCGTCGGACTGAGCCATCAGGAAGCCCTGAATTTCCAGGAATCCCCACTCCCCTCCCAAATCGATCCCATCGGTCAGTGGGTATTAAAAAATTATGCCCCGGTCTCCGTAAGCCTGGGTTTTCATTTCAAAACCTACCACCGACATGTCTTTACCCCTGTCATCCGAAAGCAAATCCGTACTTTGCTAAGTACCCCGGAAAACCATTATACCGTTTACCTCCCTGCTTATGCCGACCAAAAAATCATCCGTATTCTTTCCCAAATAAAGTCCGTAAACTGGGAAGTCTTCTCCAAACACAGTAAAACCTACTTCCAAAGTGGCAACGTCCTGGTTCAACCTATCAACAACGAACAGTTCCTGAGCAGCCTTGCAGGAGCCAAAGGGGTAATTTGCGGTGCAGGATTCGAAACACCCGCAGAAGTTCTTTACCTGAAGAAAAAATTGCTCGTCATCCCCATGAAAGGACAATACGAACAGCAATGCAATGCCGCTGCACTCAAAGAGATGGGAGTACCTGTGCTCAAAAATTTGAAGAGCAAACAGGTCGATAAAATTCAAGAATGGACTAGAAACGAAAACCCGGTGCAAGTTGATTATCCCGACCAAACTGAAGAGATACTGCGAATGATCATAGAAAAATATGCAGATAAAAACTTTGAAACCAAAGAAACACTATTCAAAACCTACATGCCGGTACTGATGGAAGGACGCTCACGATTAGGAATATAAAAAAAGACCCACAACTCGTCAGTTGCAGGCCTTTTTGTGATTCCGCTGGGATTCGAACCCAGGGCCCCTTGATTAAAAGTCAAGTGCTCTACCAGCTGAGCTACGGAATCTCCTGACCCGAAGGCAGTACCTTTTTTCGAAAGGCGTTGCAAAAATACGACCCTTTTCAATAAAATCAAGCAAATGCCTGCTTTTTTTATTTTTCGCCCCTGGCAAAAAGATGCAAAATGCTTTTTTTCAAACACTTAAATCTCTGATATTTTTTTCGGAGGCTGCGCCATCAACAATGCTTCCCAAAAAGCGTCAAAGTCAGTATAGTCTGCAATGACACTTGTAGCGCCTGCCCGATGGAGATAATCAAAATCTTTCCTCCTGCGAATTCCTAAAAAATTGAGTTGCATGTTGCGGGTAGTGGCTACGTCCCACAGCGCATCGCCTACATAGACGATGTGTTCGAAATTGCCATAAGCCGCCCCGGCATCTTCCAGTACCGCTTCCAATATGTGCTCCCGGGTTTCTTTCCAATCGCCACCGTGAAAAAAAAAGTGCTCATGGGCAATGCCCACATGACTCAACTTTACCTCAGCAGGTTTTTTCCACCCACCGGTAGCAACCCCTAATACTACATCCTCCATCATACTCAGCCTGGCCAATGCTTCGGGAGCACCCGGCAAGGGGTGAAAGTCTGTTGGGCAACTGCGCCTGTGTTCGATAATGTTTTGTACAAAACAGTCATGAAAAAATTGCAATTCCTCCTCTTTGGCCTCCCGGTCAAAATGCTTACGAAAAGCGGTCCGAAAAATGGTCCAGTCTGTCACATGAGGAAAATCATGCCAGTTGATGCTCGGAAAGGGATGCCCGAAAGTTTGTTCATAAGTAGCTGCAAAGGCCTTGCTGTCCAACTTGTCTGAGAAAACCAGGGTTTCGTCTACGTCAAAAATTATCAGTTTCATGTGCAGGATTTCGTCAAAAACTTAGCCTTTTACCATCGTACCCAAGTTCCAATGCCGAAAAAATCTCTCTGCCCTCGGTAAGGTAAGGGGATAAATCGCGGTATCGCGAAGAGTAATGCCCCACCACCAATTTTTTTACTCCGGCAGCCCGGGCAATGCTTGCAGCATCTCTGACCGTTGAATGGCCGGTTTCTATGGCCCTAGCTCTTTCCGACTCTAAAAAGGTAGCTTCGTGGTAAAGCAAATCAGCTCCGGCTACCAGCGGTATGATGGATTCCGAATAGGCCGTGTCAGAACAATAGGCAAACTTCTTCAAAGGTTCGGGCGGTATTGTGAGCACTGTATTGGATATGGTTTTTCCGTCAGGAGAAACCCAGTCCTTCCCCTCCTTGATAGCTGGAATATCCTTCCAGGGTATGCCATAGGCTTCTATGAGTTCTCCCCGAATATTCTTCGGCCTTGGCTTTTCTTCAAATAAAAAGCCGGCAGCCGGCACGCGATGAACCAAAGGAATGGTGCTTACGGAAAAATGCTGGTCTTCAAAAATAGTAGCCGGCCTGGACGCATCAAAGGGGTGGAAGTGAATGGCATAAGGCAATTCGTGGGTACTGACGTACCGAAAAATGGTCTGGATGATTTCTTCCAGTCCCGGAGGAGAAAAAATATCCAGCGGCTTTTCCCGTCCCCCCATCGCCCAGGAAGTCAGCAAACCCGGTAAGCCGAAAAAGTGATCGCCATGCAGATGACTGATAAATACCTGCCGGATCGCAGCCGTTCGTATTTGCAAACTCCTGAGACGAATCTGGGTTCCTTCTCCACAATCAATGAGATAAGAAATCCCCGGAGCCTCCAGTACCTGGGCACTTGTAAATCGCTCGGGAGAAGGGACAGCAGCCCCGGTACCCAATAAAGTCAGATGGTAAGACATAAATTCCTTTTAAACAAACAGGGTGAAGGGACTAATCCCCCACCCTGTTTGCATGGCAAGAACACCTAAATAAATATTGTTACCTGCTATTCATCTTCGGATTCTTCGGCACTCAACTCGCGCTCGATAGCCTCCATAAATACATATTCAATGGACTCCTCTAAAGTAGGAATAATGGTCAGAATGCTATCCAGACGAGAAATCTCTATCAGTTTTTTTACATTCGGATGATCCAGACCAGTAAGGATAAAAGACCCTATGGACTTCCAAAGTCTGTCTGCAGTAAGGATGGCACTCAAACCGGAAGAATCTACATAGGAAACCTCGCTCAAATCCAGAATCATATTCTCTACACCTTCGTTGACCAGTATCACGAACTCCGACTTGAGATCCGGTGCCAGCAGAGAGTTTAAGTTTTTCTCCTGCAACGTGAAAACGGTGTATTTCTCGTTTTTGTCAACATTATACTTCATCAGTAACTTATTGAGTTGATTTAATGCCCGGATATTCCCGGTATACCTACCAAAGGCCTTCCCATTTCAGGTGGGTAAAGTTAACCAATTATCCGCAGGAAAAAAAATGCTTTGTCTTCAAACAACAGGTACAAACAAGAAGGGAAAATTGTTTCTTTCACACTATGAAAATAGCCGTTGGGTAACTCAAAATACAAACCCGCCTCCGGGTTTCAGGGGGACTTCCGAAAGTTTTGAAAACAAGTTGCCACCAAACGTTGTTCTTAAGCAAAGTTTGAGTTTTGGTTTTTGGTTTTGTATGCTGAAAGTTGATTTTTTCTTGTGATAGCAAAAACCTTCTCAATGTTATTTTTGCAGCTAAAAAATGGCAGCCTGACATGATGCTCATGAAACCATCATCATCTTGTCATGCTTTTCAAAACAATAGAAAAAATAAAATTATCCTTTTTGAACCCAAAGGATAATTTCGAGATAGCTTATAAATAGGAAATTCCTCTTGTCTGACATCACTAACAGTCAATGACAGTTGTAAACTTTAAATTTAAATACTATTATTGTTTGAATTAAGCTGACAACCCTAAGAAAGGAATCATTATGAACAATAGACGGTTTTCTCCAATTGTAAAAAAAGTAATTGCCAAAAGTCGGGAAGAGGCCATTCGCCTGGGACATGACTTCATAGGCACAGAACACTTGCTTTTGGGTATCCTCTCCGAAAAAAGCAGCCTGGCAATGAAAGTGCTCAGTTCCCTGGACGTAGATACAGAGGATCTGAGACACACTGTAGAGGATTCGGTGCAGCGCAGACCCGCCACGGGTACAGGACTGAACGTCGGCGAAATACCGCTCAACAAACATGCAGAAAAGGTACTTAAAGTCACCTTCCTGGAAGCAAAAATGCTCAAATCCGAAGAAGTAAGCCCGGAACACCTCCTGCTTTCTATCCTGAAAAATCAAGACAATCCGGCTTCTAAACTATTAAGTCAATTTGATGTGGATTACGAAATTTACAAAGCAGAATTGGAATACGTGAAACAAGAACAAGATATGAATACCAACATCACTCCCTATTCACAGGCTCCTTCCGATCAGGAAGACCCCTACGAAGAGGATGATGACAACCCTCAAGGTCGTTTCCAGCAACGCAAAGGTGCCGGGTCCAAATCCAGAACTCCGGTACTGGACAACTTCGGACGGGACATTACCCGATTGGCTGAAGAAGATAAACTCGACCCCATCATCGGCAGAGAAAATGAAATCGAAAGGGTTTCTCAAATTCTCAGCCGACGCAAAAAGAACAACCCTATCCTGATCGGTGAACCCGGAGTCGGTAAAACTGCCATCGTGGAAGGACTTGCCATGCGCATCATTCAAAAAAAGGTCTCCCGTACCCTCTTCAACAAGCGCATCGTAATGCTCGACCTGGCAGCACTGGTAGCCGGCACAAAATACCGCGGCCAGTTTGAAGAACGCATGAAAGCAATCATGAATGAATTGGAAAAATCACGCGATGTGATCCTTTTCATCGACGAGATCCATACCATCGTGGGCGCCGGAGGAGCTACCGGTTCGCTGGACGCTTCCAATATCTTCAAACCCGCACTCGCCAGAGGTGAGCTACAGTGCATCGGCGCTTCCACCCTGGATGAATACCGCCAACATATAGAAAAAGATGGCGCACTGGACAGGAGGTTCCAAAAGGTCATGGTAAATCCACCTTCTGCAGAAGAAGCTATTCACATTCTACACAATATCAGGCCTAAATACGAAGATTTCCACAACGTGACTTATGACGACGAAGCACTGGAAGCCTGCGTCAAATTGAGTGACCGATACATCAGCGATCGCTTCCTTCCCGATAAGGCCATCGATGTACTGGATGAA
>JALQTV010000170.1 GCA_023268675.1 Saprospiraceae bacterium
AATCGCTGGTACAATCGGGCTTTCAGGCTATGTATGCGTTCTTTTTCGAAAGGGTCAACCTGTTCCAGCAGTTCAAGAATTCGGTTGGACTTCCCTGCCAGTTCTTCTTCCATCATTTGCCCTTCAGTAAGTCGAAAAGCGTCGAAATCTTCCAATGCCTGACGCATTGTTTTCAAGACCATAGACCATTCCTCCTCATCAACTGATTCACCGGAAGAAACCACTACATTCGGGATCCGCAGGATGGCTTGTGTCAAATCACCTTCTGCAATACCCAGCTCAGCCTGAAGTTTTTTCAAAGCTGTTCCGTACTTTTTAAAAAGGGCTTCATTGAGGCCAAAAGCTTCGTCTCCATCCATTGAATGTATTTCCAGCACCATGTCAATCTTACCTCTTGCAATCTTTTCAGAAAGCAAGCGCCGCAGTTCTGTCTCCTTCTGGCGATAGTTTTGTGGTACTTTCAAGCGTACGTCTGTAAACTTGCTGTTCAGGGATCTGATTTCTACAGCGATGGTTTTGTTATTGAATGGTAGTACGGCTCTACCAAATCCCGTCATAGATAAAAGCATAGGTGTGGGTTTAATCTGTTTTTGCCCGGACAAAACAGGCTTTGTGCAAACCCTCCTGGGAAGGACTTCTGTACATCATTGCCAACTGAGGTTGTCATTCTCCGGTAGGTACCTTGCGCTAAGCAAAGATAAGGAATGCCGCACAAAAGACTGGTTGACAGGATTTTTTTTTAGACGCTGTCAAAATCCCAAACAAGCAGAATATCCGTATTAAATTTCGGGCCATCAAAATTAACCCAAAATATCTTTTGGAGTGATGCTGTTTTTTCCACACGGAAACCTGACAAAGGTTTGTATAATAAATTGAAAATTAAGTTAAAAAAACAAAATAAGCCCTCTATATTTTCAATTCCCCAATAAAATTGCGAAATTTGCCACTCGTTTCGAAGAACTGAAATATTTTTTACAACTAATTCTAAACCAATAATTAACAATGAGAAAAGCTGATTTAGTTGCAGCAATATCTGATAAGACCGGCGTTCCTAAGGTAGATGTGTTGGTTGCTTTGGAAACATTCTTCAAGGAGGTAAAGCAATCCCTGGCAGAAGGAGAGAACGTCTACATAAGAGGTTTCGGAAGTTTCATTGTGAAAAAGCGCGCAAAAAAAATTGGTCGCCATATCAAGAAAAACGTAGCCATTGAAATTCCGGAGCATTTCATCCCGGCATTCAAACCGGCTAAAGTTTTCGTAGAACAAGTAAAAAATAACGTAACCGAATTGCCAGAAGACGAATCCGAAGATTAATTGATAAGGCATTGATTTTTAACAATTGTTGTTTTTGTCTTTTAATACATTAATGTTTACATGACCAAGGTTCAGCTAGCATCCATTATTTTTTCGTTAATTCTGGTTTTGATTTTGTATTTTGGATGTGAAAGGCGAGCTCCCGAGTTCAGGGGCATTGAAAAGTCAAGATCTCTGAACCTAGAGTTGGTCTCTATAGATAATCTGTTGCAGGAAGCCAAACCGATGCTGAGTGCCTCGGATCTTGCTCAGGTCAACAATTATGAAAGGTTCCTCCACGAAACTTTGGAAGATAGTTCAAAGATAGAAGCGATGAAAACGCTTTCAGGTAAATGGTACGAACTCGGTCATCCGGCAATCGCCGGGCATTACGCCTACGAAATAGCCCTTCTCAATCCCTTGGAAGAAAGTTGGTCTATCGCAGGTACTACTTATTCCATCTGTGTCCAACGAGCAGAGGATCAGGAATTGAAAGATTATTGTACGACCAAAGCCGTCAATGCATTTGAGAATGCAATTTCTGTCAATCCTTCCAACATTGATCATAAAATCAATCTGGCGTTGGCCTATGTGGAAAATCCGGCTACAGATAATCCTATGCAGGGCATACAAATGCTACTGCAATTAAGAGATACCTATCCGGAAAATGTGGGCGTACTGACCAATCTGGCCAGACTTGCCATCAGAACAGGTCAGTTTGACAGAGCTCAGGAGCGCCTTAGGGCAGCTCTTAAGTTGGAGCCCAATAATGTAATTGCTAACTGCCTTATGGCCAGCACGCTCCAAGCATTGAACCAAAATGCTGAAGCTGAGGTTTATATGGAGAAATGCAATCAACAATAGAATAACATCAGTCTGTATATTTTTTAAAAGCATTAAATTTTAGTAGTATGCCTTGCGGAAAAAAGAGAAAAAGACATAAGATTGCTACGCACAAAAGAAAAAAACGCCTGCGTAAGAATCGTCATAAAAAGAAGAATAGATAAATAATATCAAGCAAGCAGGTGTGTTTCAGTGTACGGCATAAGGTAACCCGGAAAGAATTCATTTTCTACCCCTGATTTCCCCAAATCCGACTCATTCATTCAAGCACCCCTTGAGAAGATTTTTCCCGGTCAATTACAGGTTCAGTACCGGGGGCCAAAAGATTTACAGAAGTATTATACTCAAAATGGTATGACTAGTCCTTTTGAGTAGGTTGGTTAAAGGTCAGTATCCCGACTAAAGGAGTCAGGGCATGCTGACCTTTAAGTAGCTATACATAAGTGTTCTTTTTCCATTACCTCATGCGTTGCGATACACGCCTGCTTGCCTGTACAAAGGATTCACAGTGGAAAAAGATTTAATTATTAATGCCTCTCCTACACAGGTAGAGATTGCTCTATTGGAAGATGGCAAGCTCGTAGAGTTGCACAATCAGAAAACCAACAACAACTTTTCTGTAGGTGACATCTTCTTGGGTAGTATTCGCAGGCTCATGCCTGGGTTAAATGCCGCTTTCGTTGATATTGGCCACAAAAAAGATGCTTTTTTGCATTATACTGACTTGGGTCCCAAGTTAAATTCACTCCTTAAATTCACCCAAGATGCCATTTCCGGCAAACAGCAGACCCATTTGCTGGATAATTTCGCCATCCAACCGGAAATAGTCAAAACAGGTAAAATCGATCAGGTTTTACAAAAGAGACAACCCGTCTTAATCCAGATTCTCAAAGAGCCTATCTCCACCAAGGGCCCAAGACTGAGTTGCGAATTGACTATCCCGGGAAGGTACCTGGTCCTCACTCCCTTCAATAACGTCGTCGCCGTTTCCAAAAAAATCGCCAATGCTGAAGAACGCAAACGACTACAACTATTGGTAGAAAGCATCAGACCTAAAAACTTCGGCGTCATCGTACGTACTGCCGCAGAAGGCAAAAAAGTAGCTGACCTTCACGAAGAACTCCTGTTGATGGTGCAAAAATGGGAAAGCATATTCCAGCAGCTCAACAAGGCCAAACCTCCGGTCAAACTTTTATCCGAGCTGGATAAAACATCCAGCATCCTTCGGGATATCCTAAACGACAGCTTCAGCAAGATTGTCGTCAATGACAGAAACCTCTACCAAAATATCAAGAGCTATCTGACAGCCATCGCTCCCGAACAAATAAAAATTGTCAGCTTACACAAACCTCAAAAACCTATTTTTGATGTTTACGGCGTAAGCAAACAGATTAAATCTGCCTTTGGCAAAACAGCTACCATGGCCAGCGGGGCTTATCTGGTCATCGAATCAACTGAAGCCATGCACGTCATTGACGTCAATAGCGGACATAAAATGGGTAGCAAAAATCAGGAGGATGCCGTATTGAAAGTCAATATGGAAGCAGCTGAAGAAATTGCCAGACAACTGCGTCTGCGCGATATAGGCGGCATCATCATCATCGATTTTATCGATATGAAAAACAATGAACACCGGAAAGTGCTGATTCAGCAAATGAAGGATTTCATGAAGAAAGATCGCGCACAACATACGATTCTGCCGCTAAGCAAGTTTGGTCTGATGCAAATTACCCGCCAACGGGTCAGACCGGAAGTACGCATCAACACAGCAGAAGTGTGCCCTACTTGTGAAGGTTCGGGAAAAATCAACCCAACTGTTCTGCTAACCGATGAAATCGAAAGAGATCTGGTGTACATTCTTCAATCCAGACCCAAATCAAAAATCAAAATATCAGTACATCCCTTTGTAGAAGCTTACCTTAAAAAAGGGCTTCCCAATCAGCAGCACAAATGGTGGCTCAAACATCAAAAGTGGATTACCATCAAGCCTGTGTCAGATCTTCCCGTCAACAAATACACTTTCTACGACGAGAATGACGACGAGATCAGATTAAATTGAGGCAACTCACCGGAAGGTAGTTGCCGGTTCTCTTCGATTCCAGCCATAGGACAACCACAATCAAGGGACCGGCAACTACCCAATCCCATCAGGGCGATAAACAGGACAAAAAATGACCCTTTTCTTTTTTGTATTTTCATATCAAGCTATCTGTTTTGTCTGCCACTAAGCAACCACTCCTCATGGTCGCTGCTCTCAACTGGGGACTGGGCCACGCTGTTAGATGCATTCCCCTGATCCGAAAGCTTCAGGCTGCCGACTGCAGGATCCTTCTGGCTTCCGACGGCATTGCGCTCCAATTACTCCGGCGAACCTTCCCTGAACTACTCTCAGTGTCCCTGCCTTCCTACCAAATCAGGTATCCCTACTCCAATATGTATTTTAACATGGTCTTGCAGGGACCCAAAATACTGCAAACTGCGCGCGCTGAATACCTGATAACCCAAAAACTCATCAAACAATATGCTGTGAGCGGGATAATTTCGGATGCTCGTTTTGGTTGTTTTTCCGGGCATGTTCCAGCTATTTTCATCACTCATCAGGCAAACCTTCCCATCCCCGATCCTTTTTTCTACCAATTGGCAAACTTTGCTCAACGGCGCTTGCTACATCAATTTTCAGCCCTGTGGATTCCGGATTACCCGCCTCCTTTCAACTTAGCAGGAAAACTCTCCTCTCCACCGCCCATTCCTGAGTCAAAGTATATAGGCATCCTTAGCGACATGCCTTCCCCTAATACCGGACAAAAAGCAGACATAGACCTCCTGGCCATCCTATCCGGCCCCGAACCTGCAAGGCAAAAGTTTCAGGACCTTATCATCTCGCAAGCTTCAGGCTGGGATAAAAAAGTTGTATTAGTGAGCGGCCAACCGGGCTACGCCCCAAAAAAAAGCCTGACTTCGGGAAATGTTGAAACCATACCTTTTCTCGATAGGCAGACCTTACACCAATACATAGGTAGGAGCAAAATCCTCTTGTCGAGATCCGGTTATACTACTCTTATGGATCTGGCGCTTTCGCGCAAAAAAGCCATCCTGGTACCAACCCCCGGTCAGAGCGAACAAATTTATCTTGCCGAACTCCACCGGGAAAGAGGTCATTTTTTTGCGACAGCACAGCAAAAATTCATCTTATCTGAAGCAATGAATCAAACCAAGCAGTATTATTCCGGTATTCCTGCAAATTACTATCCTGCAGACGGTGAGAACTTGCTGAGTCAAGCCATAGAAACTTTTCTCTCACAGATCTGAAATCCTCACTTGCGGTTAAACTGATTCATTGTTTGTTGCAACCCTACCGCACAAAAACTCTTGATAGCTTCTACAGATTTGTCGAGTAAGGGTCCCAGTTCCTGCTGTTCTTCGGCAGACCATTGACCCAATACAAAATCTACCTGCTTGCCCTTGGAGAAATTGCTGCCTATGCCAAACCTAAGCCTTGCGTAATTATTGTCGCCAAGAACCTCATCTATATCCCTCAGGCCATTGTGCCCACCATCGCTGGACTTGCCGCGAATCCGTATTTTTCCAAAGTCGAGATTAAGATCATCCACCACCACCAGCAAATTTTCCCGGGGTATTTTAGCCTTTTGCATCCAATATCGAACTGCCTTTCCGCTGCGGTTCATATAAGTTGAAGGTTTCAGCAATACGAGCGTCCGGCCTTTGAATTTGACCTCTGCAATATCACCCAGACTTTCCGTAGAAAACTTTTGCTCTGCACGCTCGCATAATTTGTCCAAAATATCGAAACCTATATTGTGCCGGGTACCTTCGTACTCCGAGCCAATATTTCCCAGCCCTGCAATCAAATACTTCATAGGATCTGTCTGCCTTGTACGGCGCGATTTAAAAAAACGAAACAACATCTGCTAAACTGCCACCTGATAATCCCTCAAAACATCATTTAGCGAAACCTTTTTGTCGGTGGACTCACTGCGCTTTCCGATGATCAGTGCACAAGCTACCTGATAGGTTCCTGCGGGAAACTCTTTGGGATAAGTTCCGGGGATCACTACAGACCGGGCAGGAACCACTCCTTTGTGTACCACGGGT
>JALQTV010000171.1 GCA_023268675.1 Saprospiraceae bacterium
CTTTGAAGCAATACTGATTCAACTTTGTAGAAAGTGATTCGGACTTTTCCGTAATGATTGGCTTTAATAAAACTGTTTTTCCCATGTTGATTCTATTCTCTCTTGCTTATGCAAAAGTGGTTATCCAATCGTTTCCTTGATTTTTTCCACAGATCCCTCTGATAGGATAAGTGTGTTCGCATTAAGTATGGTGTAGGTATTCAAATCAACCGCACGTACTACATGAGAACAAGGAATGTTTCTGCTGGAAAGGAATACTTCTTTCTCGTAATCTGGAGTTACCAGAACAGACTTGTTGTCTGCAACATTCAACTTGGAGAGAATGTCTACGAAAGCTCTTGTTTTAGGAGCTTCGAAAGAAAAGTCTTCAATTACCATGATAGCTCCCTTGGATGCCTTAGAGGAAAGTGCAGACAATTTAGCCAGGCGCTTAACCTTTTTGTTCAATTTGAACGAATAATCTCTGGGAACCGGTCCAAACATACGTCCACCACCTCTGAACAATGGGTTTTTGATATCCCCTGCTCTTGCGGTACCCGTACCTTTTTGTCTTTTTAGCTTACGAGTTGACCCTTTGATTTCAGATCGCCCCTTAGCTTTATGTGTACCCTGACGCTGATTGGCCAGGTATTGTTTTACAGCAAGATAAACAGCATGCTCATTTGGTTTGATGCCAAAGATGCCCTCCGGTAACTCAACCGTTCTGCCTGTTTTCTCCCCTTGAATATTTAGCACATCAAGTTTCATACAAAAATAAATTTAACCCGCTTGGAAAATCACCAATCGATACTGGCGTTTACTTCTGGATAATTACCAGGCCTCCCTTGTGGCCGGGAATTGCTCCTTTGATCAGAATTAGGTTCTTCTCAGGGAAGATGTTCAATACACGCAATTTGCGTACTTTCACCCTGTTGCCCCCGGTACGGCCTGCCATACGCATGCCTTTGAATACTCGGGAGGGGAAAGAAGATGCACCGATAGAACCTGGGGCACGCTGTCTGTTGTGCTGACCGTGTGTTGCATCATTTACACCCGCAAATCCATGTCGTTTAACAACCCCTTGGAAACCCTTTCCTTTGGTTGTACCAACAGCATCAACCAGATCTCCGATTGAGAAAACTTCATCAACCTTGATGACATCTCCGATTTTCTTTTCCACAATGTTGAAATCACGAAATTCCACCAAACTTTGTTTTGGTCCTGTTCCGGATTTTTCAAAGTGACCTTGCTGAGCTTTACTTGTATTTTTGAGCTTTGCCTCTCCGAAACCAAGTTGGAGGGCAGAATAACCGTCATCTTCTTGGGTTTTGACCTGAGTTACGACACAAGGACCTACCTCAACGATCGTACATGCGACGTTGCGTCCATTTGGGTCGAAAATATTGGTCATGCCAATTTTTTTACCAATTAATCCGTTCATCAGTTTGGATTT
The DNA here is from genome assembly GCA_023268675.1 of Saprospiraceae bacterium. GTDB lineage: Bacteria > Bacteroidota > Bacteroidia > Chitinophagales > Saprospiraceae > JALQTV01. The sequence continues at coordinate 1,433 of JALQTV010000171.1, forward strand.
TTAATTAACCGATGCCTAAGCAGGTATAGTCTAAAATACTGTCATACGATTATGTAGCCCTAGACAATTCTTAGAATTGAGAGCAAATCGATATCAACAATATTTTGGGACTATTCTAACTTAAATGCAAAACTGTACCAATAAATAAAATTATGTCAACTTTACTTGAATATCTACACCACTTGGCAATTCCAATTTAGACAGTGCATCGACTGTCTTTTGGGTAGGAGTGTAAATTTCGATCAGCCGCCTGTGGGTGCGTAACTGGAACTGCTCACGTGATTTTTTGTTGACGTGCGGGGAACGGAGCACCGTAAACACTTTTTTCTCAGTGGGCAGCGGAATCGGACCGGTTACGACAGCACCGCTGTTGCGTACTGTTTTGACAATTTTCTCCGTAGATTTATCTACCAAATTGTGGTCATAAGAACGGAGTTTGATCCTGATTTTCTGATTCATGCCTGTTTCTTCTTAAAGAATGGACAAAATTAAAAAAAATTTGCTTGCTTTAAAAGCTCTGGCCCAAAAAGCAAGCAAATATACATTAATTAAATTATACTTTTACTGCACCTTTCGCTTTTTCGATAATTTCTTTCGAAACGCTCGCAGGAGCTTCAGCGAAGTGTGAAAATTCCATGGTTGAACTAGCGCGGCCAGATGTAATGGTACGCAACTGAGTCACATAACCAAACATTTCTGACAAAGGCACTTCTGCCTGGATTGCAATGGCACCACCCGGACGAGGTTCCTGACCTTTCGGCAAACCTCTTCTTCTGTTCAAGTCACCGATTACAGAACCGGTAAACTCGTCGGGAGTAGTTACTTCCAGTTTCATGATAGGCTCCATCAGTACCGGATGAGCTTTGACTGCAGCGGCTCTGAAACCTTCTTTTGCGCACAATTCGAAAGCAATTGGTTTGGAGTCAACAGCGTGCATAGAACCGTCATAAACTCTTACTTTCATGCTATCGATGCCATATCCTGCCAGAATACCATTGTTCATCATGGCGTTGAAACCATCTGTGATTGGCTTGATATAGTTTTTATCGATCGAACCACCGACGATATCCCATACAAATTGCAATTTCTTCTTGCCATTTTTGAAGTCGTCGCTATCCAGGAACTCCTGATCAGCAGGTCCGAGTTCGAATTCCATATCCGCAAACAAACCGGCACCACCTGATTGCTTTTTCAAACGCTCACGGTGAGCTACTGTTGTAGTAAGTGCTTCCTTGTAGTTAACCTGAGGTTGGCCTTGGTTACACTCTACCTTGAATTCTCTTCTCAGACGATCAACGATGATTTCCAGGTGAAGCTCACCCATACCACTGATGACTGTCTGGTTGGTATCCTCGTCGTATTTTACTTTGAATGTTGGATCTTCTTCAGCAAGTTTAGCCAAAGACATCCCCAACTTATCCATATCCTTCTGAGACTTTGGTTCGATAGCGATACCAATTACAGGCTCAGGGAAAGCCATACTTTCAAGTACAATAGGACGATTCTCTGTACAAATTGTATCACCTGTTCTAAGGTCTTTGAAACCTACAGCTGCAGCAATATCACCTGCTTCTACTCTGTCGATTGCATTTTGCTTATTGGCGTGCATCTGGAACAATCTGGAGATACGCTCTTTCTTACCTGATCTCGTATTCAGGACATAAGAACCTGCGTCCAAAAATCCTGAATAAGCGCGGAAGAATGCCAAACGACCTACGAATGGATCTGTAGCAATTTTGAAAGCCAATGCAGAGAATGGCTCATCAACACTTGGCTTGCGTACTTCTTCCAATTCTGTATCAGGATTGATACCCTTGATGGCATCGATGTCAAGTGGAGAAGGAAGGAAAGCACAAACTGCATCCAATACAGCCTGAACCCCTTTGTTTTTGAAAGCAGATCCACAAAAAATAGGCATGATACTCATGTCTACTACTGCCAATCTGATCGCAGCGCGAATCTCATCCGGTGAGATTGAATCCGGATCTTCGAAGAATTTCTCCATCAAAGATTCATCGTATTCTGCTACTGCTTCCAACAACTGCTCTCTTTTTTCAAGAACAGTATCTTTCAAATCATCAGGAATAGGAATGACATCATAAGTCATACCCATATCCTCTTCTTTCCAAACGATAGCCTGGTTGGTAATCAAATCTACCACCCCTTCGAATCGCTCTTCCGCTCCGATTGGAACTTGCAAAGCAACTGCATTTGCACCAAGCTTTTCTTTGATATCTCTGACAACAGCAAAGAAATCAGCACCCGAACGGTCCATTTTATTTACAAAGCCCAAACGAGGAACTTTGTATCTGTCCATTTGACGGAAAACTGTTTCAGACTGTGGTTCTACACCTGATACTGCACAATAAAGTGCTACCACACCATCCAAAACCCTTAGAGAACGTTCAACTTCTACAGTAAAGTCGACGTGACCCGGGGTATCGATGATATTGATGGCATATTCCTGATCTTTCCATCGCCATGACGTTTTGGTTGCAGCTGAAGTAATGGTGATACCTCTTTCCTGCTCTTGCTCCATCCAGTCCATAGTAGCTGCACCATCGTGTACCTCACCAATTTTGTGGCTGATACCCGTATAGTATAGAACGCGCTCTGTGGTGGTGGTTTTTCCAGCATCAATGTGTGCTGCAATACCAATGTTTCTTGTGAAACTGAGATCTTTTGCCATGGTTCTCCTCTAGGGATTTTGAGTTATTATAATAATTTATTGGTGATAAAATCAGACTCTGTAGTGAGCGAAAGCACGGTTAGACTCTGCCATTTTGTGCGTATCTTCTTTACGCTTCACAGCAGCGCCTTCACCTTTGCTTGCTGCAATGATTTCTGCAGCCAGTTTCTCTGCCATTCCTTTTCCACTACGTTGTCTGGCGAACTTAATCAACCACTTCATAGCAATAGAAACTTTGCGCTTAGGTCTGATTTCTGTAGGAATCTGAAAAGTAGCACCACCAATTCTTCTACTGCGCACCTCTACCTGAGGCATGACATTACTCAGTGCTTTTTTCCAAACTGCATGCTCTTCCTGGTCGGAAACACGCTCTTTTACAAGGTCCATTGCATCGTAAAAAACATTGAATGCAACAGTTTTCTTGCCTTCCAACATCAAATTATTGACAAACTGGGTCACAATCGGGTCTCCGTATCGGGGATCCGGTGAAATTAATCTTAATTTAGGTTTTCTTTTTCTCATGCTTTGATCAGCGGTTTCCTGTTAATGAAACTTAATTCTCAAATAATCTTATTTCTTTGGTCTCTTAGTACCATATTTGGAACGGCTTTGCAGACGGTTGGTCACCCCTGCTGTATCCAATGCCCCTCTCACAATAGTATAACGAACACCGGGCAAGTCCTTTACCCTTCCTCCTCTTACCAGTACGATTGAGTGCTCCTGCAAGTTGTGGCCTTCACCCGGAATATAGGCAATTACCTCAATTCCATTGGTCAAACGCACTTTAGCAACCTTTCTCAACGCAGAGTTTGGCTTTTTAGGTGTCGTGGTGTACACACGGGTACAAACACCTCTTCTCTGCGGATTGCCGTCCAGCGCTCTCGATTTACTGGCAACGACTATTTTCTTGCGGCCATTTCGTACTAATTGGTTGATTGTTGGCATAAAATTTCTAATTCTTTAATCTTCACAACTAATATTACCCTTAAAAAAAGCGATTGCAAAGGTACAATTAATATTGTGAAAAGCAAATCCTTGTTTTAAATTATTGTATCATTGGTAGGTTTTTTTGAATTTCCGGCTTCGCCGAAAAGCTTAACTATCAATTATCCATGCAAAACGCTTCCATTCCGATCAGCCATACTGCTTCCTATGTTGTCCGTACGAGTGAGATAGATCAACACAAGAAACTTACCGTTCCGGCACTGTTTCAATTGATGCACGAAACTGCCATGCAGCACGTTTTGCAACTCAAATTGTCGGTTTGGGACCTTGAAAGCTCCGGAATGGCCTGGGTATTGATGCGTCAGAAGACACGCATTCACAGCCTTCCCAAGCTTGGCGATTCGATTCGTATATTCACCTATCCCTCAGGTTTTGAAAAACTCTTCACCTACCGGGATTACTACGTTTACAACGAACAAGGAGACTGCCTGGCAGAGGCAACCACTACCTGGTTGTTGATGGATACCCAAAGCCGGAGAGCTGTTAAAATGCCTGAAAATATTGCCGCTCTCCTATCCGGACAAGGCCTGGAAATTCCCTGTCTTACACGTTGTGACAACCGCCTTCCCCCTTTTTCCAAGCCCAAGCTGATTTACACTCCAAAGGCGGGATGGTTTGATCTGGATTTCAACGACCATCTCAACAATGTTGTGTACGTCAAATGGATGTTGGAAAGTTTGTCCGAGGATTTTTTGCGAAGCCACAGCATTAAGGATTTTCAAATTCACTACAAGCTGGAAGTAGGACCGGAAGAAATCCTGCATGCTGAAATTGAAGCCCTGGGAAACAATGAATATTTGCACCGTTTGAGCAGAAGCAGCGACGGTAAAGAAACTGCCATAGCCCATTCGATTTGGTCTTGAATGTGGCTTACAAATAAATCCCCAGGGCTGCGAGGATCGTTCTATCAAGCCTATTACCCACAAGGCCAGCCTCCTGGCAAAGGTCCTTACCAGGGTGCCTGTAGCGTCGGATTCCCGGGCGTAACCCACCAAGGGATACCGATGAGGTCCATCAAGGCTTTCACCCAATCATAAACTTCCTGATCCGGTTCTTCGGAACACAAGTCGCCGGATAAAACAATCCAATCCGGTCTTCTTTTTTGGCGTCAGCCAGCACTAAT
>JALQTV010000172.1 GCA_023268675.1 Saprospiraceae bacterium
CTTGTTGGATGGCAACCTGAATTACCTTTTTGACAACAACACCGAAAAAATAGCTTTTCCGGATAGCCTGATACAGGTGTCCGGTGACAGCCTCTTGTCATTTACGCTCGAACTTTTTGAAAATGAAGCTCCGCTTCGACTATTGGACTGGCAGTCTCCCAAACCAGGTTTGGTGCAGCTGTTGTTTAATGATGTTCCCCAAAAGGCCATCCTGGACTACAATCCGGAAGCCTTTGACCCGATTCTGGAATACGACGGAGATACCTTGAATTTTTGGTACGGACTTGGGTCGGAGACTTCAAGGTACCTTTATTTCGAAGCAGATTCGCTGAACAGGGATACCCTGGAGATCAAACCTGGCAACATGGAGGAATTGCCTCCGCTAATGCTTTTGCAGCCAAAAGCGAGTGGATCTGAACTCAGACAGAATCCGGGTGAGGATCTGGTGCTTCGTTTCAACCACCCCATCTCTTCTATAGATACAGCTGCCTGGCAACTTTTGAGAGACAGTACCCGCGAAGCCATGCGTTTTTCCTTTGAACTCGACACCCTGGGATTCCGGAACATTACCCTGCGCTTTGCCTGGCAGGAAGATATGTTTTATGTGCTGGAGCTGATGCCGGGCGCCTGTCGTGATATTTTTGGCAGCGCCAGTGACACCATCCGCCTGAATATTCGCAGCAGTGAGTTTAAGGAATACGGCAATGTCATCTTACGGCTGGCAGATATGCTGCCGCAAAAAAATTATCGTTTTGAATTGCTGGAAAAAAGTGGCCGACTGGTTCGCACTTTTAGCGTCAGTGGCAAGGAAAGCCATGAACAACGCTTTCGCACCCTGCCCTCAGGTCAGTACAATTTGAATATTTATGAAGATGCCAACCAAAACGGACGCTGGGATACCGGAAACTATCTGAAGCGACGGCAACCTGAGCGGATTTTGCTGCGACAACTGGAGCAGTTGCGCAAAAATTGGGACCTGGAGGTTGCCGTCGCGGTAGAAGAAGAATTGAATAACTGATCAGGCTTTCTCGGCAGCAGCTTCTTTGATGGCTTGATCGTTGATGGCGGAGACTTCTTTGTCGATGTAGTACAAGCTTTGGGGGCCATCCCCGATCAACTTGATTTTATCGAGTATGGTGCGCATCAAAGCCTCTTCTTCGCGCTGTTCTTCCACAAACCACTGAAGGAAATTGTCGGTGTTGTGATCCCGCTCCTGCACGCTCAGCGCTACCAGGTTGTGTATGGAAGCGGAAACTTTCTGTTCGTGGGCATATACCTGTTCGAACATAGATTTGACAGAATCAAATTCCACCGGTACCTGATCAATGGCGGGAGTGATGGCAAGCGCATCTACCTCGCTCATGTAGTGGAAAATTTTCAGCATGTGCATGCGCTCTTCTTCGGACTGGCGTTGCATGAATTTGCAACAACCTTCCAGTCCCTGTGCATCGCACCATACCGACATGGAAAGATAAAGGAAAGAAGCCCTGGCTTCCAGGGCAATTTGATCGTTGAGTGCTTTTTGTATGGTTGGGGAAATCATAATTAAAGGTTTTTTGATGGTAAACAATTTACAGCTAATTTCAGTTGAAAGACGGCAAAACTTAAAGAATGGCCACTTTTTCAATACACAGCCACATGAATAAGATACAAAAAAAATTTGACTTATCTGAGGAAGCCATAGACCGCATCATAGAAATGGCTTGGGAAGATCGTACCCCTTTTGATGCCATTCAGGCGCAGTTTGGGCTCAAAGAACAGGAAGTCATTGAACTCATGCGTGCCTCTCTGAAGCGTTCCAGCTGGGAGCGTTGGCGGGCAAGGGTACAGGGGCGCAAAACCAAGCATCTGAAGCTCAGGGAAGAAGGAGTAGATACCTTCAAATCAGCCAGTCAGCGGCAGATTACTTTTAATAAGATCAGTAAGAAGAAGTATTAGAGCTTATCTCAATATTGTTTTGAACCCAAAGGAAAATTTTGAGATAGCTTCTGGTAATAGTAACTGTATAAAACTTCGACAAAATCAGCCCACTTACCAAGTTGAAAAACCTGTTCAAGCAAACCAAGCTAGCTCAGTATGTCATCATATCCAGACCGTTTCTGACAAGGATGAGAAGGTTGAAACGAAAAGTGGCTCAAGATCGTTATACCGTAAAGGCAAAAGTTTAAAAGCCATGGATAAAGAACTTCAAGCCAAACTGATACATTATCTTCTTCCCTACCATCCAGCCAGGATCAGTGTGTTTGGCTCCTTTGCAAGAGGCGATAATAAGAAGGGCAGCGATTTGGATATCCTCATCAAATTCAAAGACCGGATAAGTCTGCTTAAGCTTGTTCAGATCGAGCAGGAGTTGAGCGATAAACTCGGCATTCCTATTGACTTGGTCACGGAAAATAGTCTGAAGAACTCCCGACTAAAGCAGTACATTAATAATGAACTCATTACGATCTACGAATGGGAAAAGACGACCGCATTTATCTAGACCACATTTTGGAGAGTTTTTCGAAGGTTATTCAATATCTGGAAGATATAGGCTATGAAGCATTTCTGGTTGACGAAGAGAAACAAGATGCAGTTATTCGAAAAATTGAGGTCGCGGGGGAAGCCACCAAGCGCTTGAGCAAGGATCTACGAGAAAAGTACTTCCAAATACCTTGGCGGGCTATAGCAGGAATGCGTGATAAGTTGATTCACGATTATTTTGACGTTGACCTCGAAACTGTCTGGGAAACGGCTACAAAGGATATTCCCATCCTATTGCCGGACATTGAATCGATAGTTGAAGAAATGGAATAATTAACAATTTATATGAGATAATGCTCCCTAGACGGTGACACTACACATTTACTAGAGACTATCTCAATATTGTTTTTGAACCCAAAGGAAAATACTTCTAGATTGGTGCGCAATCAAGCTCAGTAAAAAGTGGTTTGAAGAAGCAGGAGTTATTGTATTCTCAAGGAATCACATATACCAGCCCAAAGGCCAGAACCGAGGCGATCAATCCAAACATAAAGATATTGTAGCAAATGCGGAGGTACTTGTATTTTTGTGCCAGTACGACGCCGAGGTAATACAGATCACGCGTCATGGAGCTGTAGAGGAAATCGCTGTCTTTGATTAGTTCTGTCATCCCCCAGTGAAAGACTTCCAGGTCCATTTTATAAAAATTGCCAAAAAAGAGCAGGTTGGCTCGTTTTTTTTCGATGTCTTCCCGTGTAAACTCCCCTTTGGTAATTTTCGGGCGGGTGGAGAGAATGGCGAATACCAGGGCACTCAGGCAGACGATCAGCAGGAGGGCAGTCGGATAGAATAGCCGGGGTTCGGCACTTACCCGGGGTACCAGGTTGGTGATGACAATAGATATGATGATGGCATTGATGCTGAGCATGATATTGGCCTTGTTGTCAGCGATGGAACTCAGATTGACGTGGGTGCGGTAGGTGGTTCGGTACATGGTTTCCACTCCCCTACCCAGGTTTACCTGTTTGATCACGGCATCATCACTGCCGGAACTGGTTTTTTTCTTTTTCTTTTTTAGCCGGGCAATGTCATCTTCGTCTATGACTTCGGCGATATCTACTGTATCCGGATTCAGCCGCAATTTGTGTTTCATCAGCTGGCGGATGTTCTTTTGCTTGCGTTTGTCGTAGAGGTCGCTTGCTATTTGGGTGTAATAATTATGTCCGGTGAGGAAATCCAATTCAAAATCCACCCATTCTTTTTCTGACATGACCTGATTGCGGGTGAGGAGGAGTTCCTGTCTGACGCGCCAGCACCTGTCCCAGTAGAGTTTGCTTCCCAGATGGCTGAGGTCTGCATCGCACATGATTTGTTGCAAGAGATCTTGTGGGGCTTGTCCGTAGCGGGTAGAGAGGATGATGGAACACACCTGTTCTATGTTGGGGGAGGGATAGTTTTTGCTGCTGAGGAAACTGCGTGCATACTCGCAACTGCGTTCCTCGTGTCCTTCACCGCCCTGATCGTGGCCGGTGTCGTGAAACCAGGCGGCGATCTGGAGGATTTCGAGGTCCTGATCGCTGAGCTTGTGGCCTTCGGCAATTTGCCGGGCTGCTTCTACCACATCGCGGGTGTGTTGGTAATCGTGATACACATACCGGGCAGATATACGCTGGGTATAGATATTGGCCACGTGGGCCTCGACTTCTTCGAGCAAATGATTGGTTGGCTGTTCCATGTTTTGAACCCGGTTTCTTGCTGCAAAATACTAAAAAATCAGGCCTTTCAAGATTTATGGTTCCATAAATCCAACACTTCCTCCCACCCAGTCTTTATTTTTGTTGTACTTCACACCTATCATTTCTCCCTTGCTGAGCCTCACCAGGTTGTTGACCATTCGGGGTTGGGCTGCGCCCTCTTCCCAAATCATGAGTATGCGTATTTCGCACTTGGCTCCGCCACTGGGAGTCTGGATGAGGGGAGCGTAGGCTACCTTGCGTTGGAGGATATGGTTTTCCGGATCTTTCAGGGCTTCGATGTCCCGCCGGGTGACATCCAGTTTTACGCCGGAACCGGAAAAAGAATACAGGGGTTTGAGTACGTAATTTTCCAGGTCATCGGGTAGAGGCTTGTCTTTGCTGAGAATAAAAGATTCAGGCACATAGGCATGTTTGAGAAAAGGCAGAGAGTGTTTGCTGATTTTGAAAAACCAGTTGGGATGTCCTACCCAATGCAGATCCAGGTCATCGGTGATATCTACCCTTGCGTGCAAATCTTTTCGTTGGAGCCATTCATCGAAAATCAGGCGGTTATAGATGCGTTCTATTCCGATTTTTTTGCCGGCTTTATTGATGTAATACAATTCTTTGCCCGATTGGTGCAGGTCTGTGACACAGAGGATTTCAAAGCCCAGGGCTGCTTTTCCTATCAGGAAATCTATGGCGGTGTGTTGTTGTTGGGGTTGTACATCGAGTAGCACGACATTTTCGGGGTGAGCGTTTCCGATGATGACCCTGCGCAGCAAGTCCATGTAAGTTTCGCTGTTGAGTCCGCCGATAAGGTGCTCGTAGTTTTCAGGGATGGGGAAGAACTTCCGGTAGGCTTTTGCGATGAAGTCCTGGTAAAAATAAAGCGTGGGAAAGCCTTGAGCTTCAATGAGCATGGGTACTGGTTCGCCGCTGTTTTCGTCAATGCAGACCCCGTAATCCAGTTGTAGAAAGGTAGTATGTGCCGATTCGCGGGGAACGATCTGTCCCGGTATCAGTGCGTTGCGCGAAAATTCCAGAAACTCGGGAGCCATCAGTTGCCGGGCGATGGCATTTGACGCTTCGAAGAGTTTTTCCCGGAAGGGAGCCGAGATGAAGACAGGTGTTTCGGCAATCCGAAAAGGGGGACGGTACTGGTATTGCGCGGCTATCCAGTCCAGGAATTGCTGGTACAGTTTCTCGCTGAAGGCGGCATTGTACTGCTGGCGTAGGGTCGAGATCATGTGTTGGTTAGTGTTTTGTCGATTGTCGGTTGTCAGGCCATGACGCTGGACTTTTCCAGGGCGCTGAGCGAGCGCCGCAAAAACAGCGGAAGGATAAGTGCGTGTGTAAGTCTGATTTTTTCAGAATCATTTAGTCCTTCTATCATTTCCAGGTATTTGTTTTCCGAAAACTCTTCGATGATTACGGCTCTTCGTTCGGGGTCCAAAAAATGCACCAGCATGCCATCGGGATCTGCTTCGGGATGGAATTGCAGGGCGATCATCTCCGGAGAGAAGCGTATGCCCATGATGGCCCTTTCCAGGGGTACATGAGGCCTTATTTTTTCCATGGCGAGTATTTCAGCACCCATTTCTTTCAGCTTTTTGTGATTGGGTTGTACTGCCTGCCAGTCTCGAAAATCAGCCACCCAAAAAGGATTGGGCAGTCCGTTAAACAAGGGTTCTCTTTTTCCCGCAGGGGTAGGATGTACGGGGAAGATGCCGAAGGACTTGGACTTTCTTTTGACAATTTTGGCTACATCGAAGTGTCGGACAGCCATCTGGAAAGAATGGCAGATAAATAGAACGTACTTTTTATTGTCGGGGTTGTTTTGGTTCCATTCCCAACAACTTTGCAGCCACTCGAAGTACTTTTTATCCCATATTCCATCTCCTTCGTAGGGGCTTCCGGGGCCTCCGGTGGAAATAAAGATATCGTAGGAAAGGTCGGGTATTGCTGCTTTTCCACGTACGTCAAATACATCCCATTCGATACGGGATCTGAAAGTTCCGAGAAT
>JALQTV010000173.1 GCA_023268675.1 Saprospiraceae bacterium
TGATTGTGCTGGTTCTTGTGCCCCTTGTGAAGACCCTGTTGAAGTGCCTACTTGTGAGGATGAGGTGCAAAATGGGGACGAGACGGGAGTTGATTGCGGTGGATCTTGTGTCCCATGTGAAGAACCTGAGGAAGAGCCTACTTGCGAGGACGGAGAGCAGAATGGAGATGAGACGGGGGTCGATTGTGGTGGTTCTTGTGCCCCTTGTGATGAAAATTTGAATTGTCCGGTACCTGAAAACCTAAATCAAAACGCTTTAGGTCCTTTCACTATACTGAGTTGGGATAGAGTTAATGAAGGGAACTATTATAATTTGCAAATCCGCAAAGAGGGAGAAGAGACATGGATGAATTATCCAACCCGGATCAATAGGTATGTAGCTTCGCGATTGCAAAGAGGAGAAGTGTACGAATGGATGGTACAGACGGTTTGTGGACAAGAAGTGTCCGCTTGGTCAGCCGCTCAGCTATTTGTTGCAGGACAGCCAGGTAATGCTTCCGGTACCAACATTTCACCCGTTGTTACGAAAAGAGAACTAGGTCTTTACCCCAACCCTGCCAGAGATATTTTAAATGTGGTCATCCCCGATTTTGACGTAAGCATCACCCAATTGAGCATTGTTGATCTTAATGGTAAAACCTGGGGTAGCTTTAGGGTAGAGGAAGGCAGACAGCATTTACAGATCAATGTGTCTAATTTCCCCAGGGGATTGTATTTTGTCAAGTATGAAGGACAAGACCAGGTTGGGATGAAGCGAATTTTAGTTCAGTAAAACACAGCCGGATATGGGCTTACAATTATTGTTTTGTAGGCCCATATCTCATTTAAATAAGTCTTTTCCTAAATTCGCTGCAGAATCTCCAGGCTTTTGCTATATTTGTTTTTTGATCGACCTAAATCATGATTTGTCCTGCTAGAGTACCCTTTCTGTAATAGTTTTTAACAAATTGGACACTCATGAAACAAGGAAACAAACCTTATCGACTGTTGCAGTCGAAGATGCCCCTTTTATTTTCTCTTTTCAGTGTAGTATCGGTATTATCCGGGCAATCTTTCCCTGCCGGTGGAGCTTGTCCCTCGACAGCACCCACTTGTGCTACTCCGGTAATGACCGCCATTGATGTGATTGAACCCTTATGTACGGATACCCGGGATTTTGATCTCAGAGTTGAATTTACTGCAGGTGGTACTACCACTGATGCAGCTGCTTTTTCCAGCCATTATTGGGTAATGCAATTGGTAACGAAGGATAGTTGTGTATACACCACCAATCCATTTACAGTGGGAACTACCAGTGGGCCAACCTATATTACCACAACAGGTAATAGTTTGGTATTCAGCCTTTCACCGGAGGATCTTATCTATGTGACCGGTGGAGTCAGCTGTACGACCAGTAGTGCCCCTGCGCATTTTGGAGGCCTGGACTCTGTGTATATTTCAGTACAACAGCGTTGTGATGCTCCGGATCCAGGATGTTCCAATTATTCAGTTGCTTTAGGCGAGGCAGTACCACCTGCCTATGATATGATAGTAAGTCAATCGAGTTTTCAGTCTCCCTTAGATAGTACTTACTATGGTTTTTGTACAGATAATCGCACCATCAATATTGATGGCTTATTAAATGAATCCAATGAGTTTGGACTTGCCTGGTATGGGGACGACGACGTTGTGGGTACCAGCCAACACGTATATATCTGTATTCAGGATTGGAATACCATCCCTGTTTCCGAGAATTATGTATTGGAGTTGACGGACGTAGCTACAGGTTCACCTTTCAATCAAACTGTGGCAGATACCTGGTCAGATGCAGGGGATAGCATTGCAATTTCAACGGAGGAAGTGGATGGAAATGTTTGCTATAAACTTACTTATTCTTTGAATGGAGATGGGAGCATTCCTGCTGCCATGAATGGCAAAATCAAAGCAAGGGCGGTAGGGATAGCTTGTGAAACAGTTACCAATGTTACAATTGATTCTTCCGGATTAAAGTACAACTCTTTCAAGATCGGTTGGGCTTCAAATATGTTGACTACCAACCATAAGTTTAAAATTAGAGTGTATCAGGGGGGAACCTGTACCCCGGGAGGTACAGGACTTTTGGCCGATAGGCCGAATACCGACAACAGTCACGTGTTGGAAGCAATTTTGGCAGCTGATGACTCCAGATTGACCCGCCTTGACAAGGTAGTAATTAGTGGAACGGATACCCTTGTTACAGATAGTTTTCAATTTGATATCCGTACACTGGGCTTGCTTCCCGAGGCTTGCACCTGTTATCAGGTCTTTGTAAATCAGATATGTGACGGGATGAGTTCAGGGACTACTTCTTCTAACTGGGCCGCTGCTCAAACCAAAACTTTTGTAGAAGATTATGATTGTCAATTACTTGAAACAGCAATGGCTGTCACGCCTGAATCCTGTAATCTTACTTCGGGGGGAGTGAGGTTTTTATTGGAGGGAGGCCCTTGTGGTGCCAGACAAGTTAGGGTGAGGCTTGATGGAAATACCTATTATTGGTACAATGTTGCATCCATTGGAGGGGTACCAGTGACCAGCTCTCCCGGAGTGTTTTCTATGACTTCGGATGACAGGTTGGCTTTTGAAATAAACAACCTCTCTGCAGGGTCCTATGTTGCTGAAATTACCCAAAGTGATACGCTTAGCCCTTCTTCTTCCATGGTTTGCGAAATTCCATTTGAAGTGGCCTTGCTGGATGTAACCAGCCCGGTGGCTACGCTGCATTTGGAAAGTTCTTTGTCGGGAGCTGCTTATGAGGTAGATACAGCGGGAGTATTGACAGCTGTAGGGACTACCCCTGCCTCTTCTATCGTTTCGAATAAGATTAACCTGGGATTGATCAGGACTGTACCGGGTGCTTGTGCAGTAGATTTGGATTTGTTGTTGCGTGTGGGAGACAACTGCAACAGCAATCTTCAAAATATGGAGGTGACGCTTGCTGTAATACAGGGCGAGGTAAGTGGAACGGTTTTTCAGGGTCAAATGCCAGATAGCAGAACCCTGCTCGTCAATATTGGTTCGGGTGCTTTTGAGTTTGATATATTGATCAACGACAAGCAAGATTATCCGGACAATAATTTCAACCGCATCACCCTTTTTGGTGCCATTGCCGATCAAACCCTGCCAGTGGTAACAGTACCCGGCAATTCTATTTATCAGATACCATCTTGTGCTTCAGCGACTGACGTATATTTTACGGTGCAGGCTAATGATGCTTGCTCGGGCAGTTTGGATGTTTCCACTTCAGTCGCTGCTCCCGGCCTTACCCTCGAATACATCAGCAATGGTTTGTTCCGTGCGGTGGACGTTCCTGCCGGAAATTATACCGTCACGGTAGCGGGTGTAGCAGACGGATCGGGTAATACGGCTGTCGCCAAAAATTTTGTCCTGCAGGTCAAAGCTCCCGGCACGACTGTTGCCAGACAAATTATTGGTGCCGGAAACATACGTGCTTTGGTGCCTTTCTGTCAGACTGGAACGGAGGTAAGTTTCGACCTCTTCATTTTGGACGAATGTGCTTCCAATCCTACATTCAGTTCGCTCTCGGCAACTGGTGGGTACAGGGTAGAAAGGGTAAGCAACAATCGGTATCGCATTCAGCCGCGCATGTCAGCAGGGCAGTCCATAACGGTTACGGCAAAGTCCTTTGGAGCTGCCGACTACAATTTTACCGTCAGTACCGAAAAGGCCGGGGAAGATCAGAGACCGGACATTACCCTGCCGGGCAACCTCACCTTCACTTTGTTGCCTTGTAGTGTGGAAGAAAATGTCAATATCGGCATTTATGTAGATGACGACTGTACGCCTGTTGAAGCCTTGTTGCCCTTGGTAATGCTGGAAGGCGAAATCCTGGCTTATTCCCATCGAACTGTCACCAATGGGCAGCTATATCTGGAATACAGTCTGCCTGTCGGCAAAAAAGACAACGGGAGTATCCTGACGGTGCAGGTGTCAGATGCTTATCATACCTCTCAGGCCAGTGCTGCTTTGACTATCCTTCAGGAAACAGCGGCAAGAACTTATGCCTGTGACGACAATGTCATACTCACTTTGGGAAGTGATTGTGGAAGGGAAATTGCCCCAAGTATGGTTTTGAAGGGCGATGAAAGTACCATTTGCAACGATCTCCTGCAGGTAATTGTAGAAGCGAAGGACAAGAATGGCAAATTTCAGGGTTACTACCACAGAAATTATGTTGCTTATGCCGGAACCTACAATTATGCTGTATTGCCGGCAGGTGATCAGTATGTAACCTATCGCAGTGGCAAGATTGTCGGGTTTAGCTCTGCTGCCTCCGTTTGTTGGGGAACCCTCACTGCGGAAGACAAAAGCAAACCTTATGGAACTTGTCCATCAAATACTTATACGGCTATTCGCCCGACCGTTTTTAATGAATGGCAGGGTTCACTGACATCGGATCGTTCTTTTTATCCCCAGGTATTTTCCTGCTATCAATCTACCTGGCCTGGTGGTATTTCAGAATATCCGCTTGATCCTGAACTTGTGCCAAACCCGGCTTTCCCGGCTTATGTTGATCCGGGTGCCTTGCATCACTATGACACATGGACCTTCAGGCCTGCCGTCGGGGGTAAATATGTAATTACTCTTGGCGCAGGCTTTGATGGTATGCTCGCTTTGTTTCAACAGCAGGGTGGCAAACCGCTTTCGGGCACTTTGGCTGCTCCCGGTAATGGTTGGTTTGCTCCTGCCTTGCCATGTGCAAATATAGTCGCTTTCGGCGAGGCTACTTTTGGAGTAGATCCTTTCAGCGGACTAGGAAACGAAGATAATTTCGCCGGCAATGACAATACCTGGAACTGGCAGGATGCACAACAGCCCATCCAGCGCTTGTCGCTTCCTCTAATTGCAGGACGTGAATACACCTTGGTGGTGACTTCCCGGGCAGCGGGAGTTACCGGCAATTTTACTGTTTTGGTGGAACGCGATGGCGCAGTAGCGACCACGGACCGCATCCTGGAATTTTACAGCCCTTCAACAGACCAATGGGGCAATACGGTAGCGACCTGGGTGCCTTTTCCGGTAAAGGCTACCGTGAAAGAGTTGCCACTGTACTGTGATGATCTGAATAAAATATTGATCCAACCCACAGATCCCAGATGCTATACATTGGAGGATCCTTATGCCATACCTGTGTCCATAGATTCCAGACTTAAGGACAAGCTCTCCTGGACCGGGTTTCCGGTAGTGTATGACAATTGTGGCCCCTTGACAGTCTGCGTAAGCGATGTAGTCAAAAAAACAGGGGATTGTGGAGAAATATACATCGAGCGAACTTTCACTTCGGCTGACGCTAAAAACAACAAAGGAGAATGGTTTGCTACTTTACCGGGCGTTCCCGGAAGAGGGGCAGCCAGTTGCACACAGTTGATCCATTTTTCTCAACCATCGGTAAGCAATCTCACTCTTCCGCATTTTACACAATACCTTGAATGTGATGAGTCTTTTGCGACCGACCGCAATGGCAACCCGCACCCAAATGTCACCGGTTACCCCTTCGTACAGTCAGCTTTTGGCTATCACGATCTTGCCAATGAGTGGTGCAATTTGGGAGCAGCTTATTCGGATGAGGCAAAGATCCCTTCCTGCGCAGGAGGTTACAATATCAGGAGGGAGTGGACGATTATGGATTGGTGCAGACCCGGCAAATCTGTCGTGTACAGCCAACTCATCAAAGTAGGGGACTTTACCCCGCCATCCCTCGACATGTCAGAATTATTGGAGGGCATCGCTTCCAGAAAGGAGTGGGAAGGTGTATTGACTTATGCAGTGAGTCCGTTTGACTGTGATGCCGACATCATAGTACCCAGACCTAAATCTTCTGACAATTGTTCTGCTGACATTATCCTTGGTTTTCAGATCCAGGAGTACCTTAGTACTCCCTTGCTGGATCACTTCGGAAATCAGGTTGGTACCAGTCGCGAATGGCAGGTCATACGCGAAGGGACGGTTGGCAGTTTAGTAAGGTCTCTTGCTAAAGACCGCACCTATCGCTATCGCTTTATTGCCAAAGATGCTTGTCTGAACACCACAGAAACCTGGTTGCCTTTCAGGGTATTGGATTTGTCAGAACCCATAGCTGTTTGTGACAATGCACTGTCAGTAACTCTCGGAGGGGGATCTTACAAACTTGACAATGGCCTGAGTGCAGGTGGATATACCCGCCTGGATAAAGCAGACC
>JALQTV010000174.1 GCA_023268675.1 Saprospiraceae bacterium
CTTCAAGGTAGAAACATGCAGCAAGCGAAGCTTAGCCCCCAATTTTCTTCCCATTCCCGGGCGAAAAAGATCCGTATTTACAGGATTGCTCACCACCCTGAAACGACCTTTGCCCAACAGTTCCAGGCGCATCTGTAATTGCTCCGACACCGGCAATACAAAAGCGGCACTACCGATCAGGAGCCTGCACAAGTGCCGGTGTAAAAACGCTATCTTACCCTGATACAAAGTGGCATGCTCACTCAGCAACCAGGGACGTTTCCAAAGCCTGCTATACAAGTACGCCCAAACACCGGCATCCAACATCACGTGAGCGTGGATCAGATCAGGCTTGCCCCATTGCCTGCGAATGAGCTGCAGACCATGTACCCAGGCAATGCTCCGAAACAAGTATTTCCAGACAAGCCTATCTCTACAGGTATAATAAACTGTCCACTCAGCAAACCCCTTGTCCTCCCTTCTTTCCACTTGCAACACCTTCGGAGCTTTCTCTCCTGCATATTGCACCTGCAAGACGCACAAATCAACCCATTCACGTACCACCACCGCCTGACGCTCAATAAAATTGCCGTTTTTTCCACTAAAGCGACTAGGGTACCAGGTACTTAGAAACAGAACCTTCATCGCTTGTTTCGTTTTGCAGCAGGGATGTAAGTAAGGTGATATTGTCCTTCCAGTGCAAACCCTCCATTGCAGTAGGTTGCACACAAGTTGATGTCCTGCCAAACGCCAACCACTCGCGGTATTTTTCCAGGATAAAATGCCGGACAGGACGCAAATAAGCCTCGTGAGCATAAACCAATACTCCGGCTGCACTTTGTTGAAAAACTCGTTCCAGTTCCCCGTCCGGCACTCCGTTTACAATTCCCAATATCGGTTTTTCGGCATAGAGGTATTCATATAACTTCGAAGTCAGTATGCCCTGGTGGCGATTATCGGCCCAGGTCAGCAGGATATTCATTCCTGCTTTTTGCTGCAGTTGTCTCGCTTCGGCAACACTCAGCAAACCCTTGTTTTCAAGCAGGCTGGGATAAGTAAAAGCCTTTACCCATGCATCCCATATCCCTCCATCCTTTCCTGCATAGATCAGTCTAAGCCGGGAAGGGTGCATCAAACCCTCATCCAGCAGCGACTCCAATGCCTCCAATAAAGGAAACAGACTTTGACGGGCGTACAAAGAACCTGTATAAACCAATGTAAAACAAGTCGAATCCTCCCCGCAATCAGAATCGGCCATGTCTAGCGGACAGTAAGCATTCGGCAAAACCAACACATTGTGGTGCATCTTCCTAAGTACACTCGCCAAACCCTCTGAAACCGTAGTAACCACAGTCGTGCGTTTCAACAAATAGCGCACAAGTATCCGTTGGAAAGGCAAAAAGGACCCTAA
Source organism: Saprospiraceae bacterium (assembly GCA_023268675.1). Taxonomy (GTDB): domain Bacteria; phylum Bacteroidota; class Bacteroidia; order Chitinophagales; family Saprospiraceae; genus JALQTV01. The sequence goes on from JALQTV010000174.1 coordinate 1,391, forward strand.
TCCCGGAGGCAAATCCCTGAAATCTGCTATCCAACGGACATTTCTGTAGCGTAGCGTCAGCAGAAAGGCGATCCAATGATCTGCCATAGGCCTGAAAGAACTGTATATCCACTGATCTTTTGCATCTCTCGAATGCCGGGAAGCCAATTGAAAGCCACGGATGATGTACCAGGGACCTCCTTCGGCAAGGATCCCGGGAAACAGCCTGTTTAGCATTTGCCGGATACGGCGCAACAAGAATGTTCCTCCGTTGGCATTTTTTAAAGTTGCCTGAAATAAAAATCGGTAATCGAAATTGGGAATACCAAAATCATATACCCCCTCCGGAGGTCTGAGCGAGCCATCAGAGCAGGCGGGAAACTGCGCCGTACCTACCCTTACTTCCCCAAAAAAAGTTTGCAGGTATTTGGCTATTGCGTAGTTGCGCAGACTCCCCGCACTGCCCTGAGGCGGGTAGTAATAACTCAACAGTAATAATTTCATGAACAGGAGTTTAGCGTCAGGGGTACAGTATCCGGCGAATACTCCCGGAAGTAAGGTTCCAATTGATGTAAAAATTGGCGGATCACCTTCTTTTCTTCAAATTTTGCTACCATAAGCTGCCTTGCTGCCCTCCCCATTTCTTTGCGGGCATCCGTTGAAAGAGCTAAAAATCTACGCATGGCAAATTCCAGACTTTCCGCATCAGCGGGGCGACACAGCAATCCCGTCTCCCCTTCCAATACCAAATCCGCACAGCCTATACTTTCAGTTGTAATCACCGGAATTTCCATGGCAGAGGCTTCCATAATGATGCGCGACATGCCTTCCCGGTAGGAAGGGAAAACCAAACAATCTGTCCTGGACAAGTAGGGCCTGATATCTCGCGTCCTCCCCAGATAACGAAGTATTCCTTCTTTTTCCCATTTTCGGATCTGTCGTATGCCAATGGCTCCCGGGTGGCTCTCTCTGACAAAACCGATCAGAAAAATTCGCAAGCCGGGAAAATCCCTTCGCAGATTGCGGGCCGCCCCAACCAGTTCGTACAGCCCTTTCTCCCGAAGCATGCGACCGGCATACAAAAACGAAGGGCAATCACGCTGTGGAACAATCGCCGCTCCCGGACGAAAATGATTGGTATCTATGCCCTCTCCCGGCAAAACAAAAGACTTGTCTGAACGCAGCAATCCAAACTCCCTAAAGCACCTTTCGTCCGATGCATTCAAAAAACCTACCGTGGTACTACAGGAAAGTCCCAACTTGTACAGTTTAGCTAGTATCGGCCGAAGTCTGCCCTTTCCTGTCCAGAGCCTCCCCAGTCCGGTTACCATTGCCATCGAAGGAATGCCGGAAAGTTGGGCGGCGATACTGCCATAAATATTGGGTTTGATGGTGTAGTGAATCACCAGGTCGGGTTGTATTTTCTTGTACAGCCACCAAAGTTGTAACAAAGAACCGACCTCTCTGAAGGGGTTTCGGCCATACTGATCCAATTGCAATGGATGGTAAGCCACCCCGGCAGCTGTCAAAGCTTCCGTGTAATGATCCCGGGGAGCCAGTACCCAGACACAAAAACCATGGGAAAGGAGTTCCCGGATCAGTCCCAGCCTAAAATTGAAAATGCTCCAACTTGTATTGGACACAAAAACGATAATCCCGGTGCTTCCTTTTTTCCCCATGGCGAGCGCATTTAAACAATCCGTATATCAAAGCCGCTTCCGTGATGTTCGTGACCGACTTTTTATAGATTATTCCTCAGGGAGAAAAAAGGTGAGCAGTTTTACCAGATTTTTTTATAAAAAAAGCTTGCCGTATTGCTTTTCAGCCTCCTGATTGACCTGTTTGATGCCCTGCTCGTCTGATTTTGGATAAATCAGCAACACATCTTCTTCATCTACGATGATGTAGTCCTTCAGGCCCTTGACAGCCACGAGGCGATTGGAAGCAGTATGGATCATACAACCTTCCACATCATCCAGAATCCGGTAGGGAGTGGTGACGGCATTTCCTTTGCCATCCTTGGCCGATTCTTCAAAAAGTGCTGCCCAGCTGCCCAGATCGGACCAGCCGAAAGAAGAAGGAATGGTAAAGATATTGTCTGCTTTTTCCATGATGGCATAATCAATGGATATACCCGGAGTTTGAGGATAATAAGTATCAATATACGATTGCTCTGCCGGAGTATTGTAGCAGGCAGTATCTTTGGAAAGCAATGCGTAAATATCCGGAGAGTACTTCTGAAATGCCTCCAGGATAGTCTTGACCCGCCACACAAAAATCCCTGCGTTCCATAGATAATCCCCCCCCTTCAAAAACTGACGGGCTTGCTCCAATGGTGGCTTCTCAGTGAAGCGCAGCACCTTGTGGATAGGTTCAGGGCCCATGCGCTGGGCATGGTCAAACTGAATGTACCCATAACCGGTATGCGGGCTTACAGGCTGTATCCCTAAAGTCAGCAAGGCTTCCTGCTTCGCAGAAAAATCCAGCGCCATTTTGAGCGTGCGCACAAATTCTTCCTCATGAAGTATAATATGATCAGAGGGTGCTACCACCAGATTGGCATCCGGATTGATTTGTTGTAGTTTAAGAGCGGTATAGGCCACACAGGGGGCTGTATTGTTCCGAGAAGGTTCGCACAACACCTGATTGTCGGTGATATCCGGCAATTGTTCCTGCACGAGATCCTTGTACTGCTTGTTTGTCACAATAAAAATCTGCTCTGCAGGCGCCAGCTTCAAAAAGCGCTCGTAAGTTAGCTGGAGCAGCGATTTGCCCACTCCCAAAATATCGAGAAATTGCTTAGGACGATCGGTTCGGCTGGATGGCCAGAAGCGACTTCCTATCCCTCCTGCCATAATAGCTATATAAGTATTGTTTTTCATGGGCTTTTTGTTGTAAAGGCTTTTTGATTGAAAGCTAAAATAGAAAATTTTCAAAAATCCCTCCTTGAAACTACGTTGCGTGGTAAGTTGGCATACAAAAAAACACCAAAAACAATATCCTGATTTTCAGTTCTTTAAACCACTAATCCACAATCTTGAAATTTAAATTTTTCTCAAAAAATCATTTAATAACAGCAATCAATACAATTAATTTGCCCATTCTTTGAAAAAAATTAAACATTCATGAAAAAAATTGAAGCAATCATCAGATTGTCGCGTTTTGAAAAAGTAAGGAATGCTTTGGCTGAAATTGGCATCCTGTTTTTCACCATGACAGAGGTAAAAGGTTTTGGCCTTCAGAAAGGAGAGCACCTCACCTACCGCGGCAGTTCATTCGATGCCGACTATATTCCACGACTACAACTTGAGATTGTCTGTATGCCCGAGCAGGTAGACAAAATTGTAGCTACCATCATTTCTTCCGCTCAAACCGGAGAGGTAGGAGACGGGAAGATCATCATTGTAGATGTAGAAAAAATCATTCGCATCCGAACCTCCGAGACCGGGGCAGACGCTCTGTAACCCCAATCTTTCACACTAAAATTCCAGACAACAATGAACGAGGCATTATTTACCGCCAATAATTTATGGATACTTGTCGCCACAACACTGGTTTTCATCATGCACCTGGGCTTTGCCAGCCTGGAAGCCGGTTTTGTGCAAAGCAAAAATGTCGTCAACATCCTCTTCAAAAATTCCATGATCATATCCATCGGATTGTTGACTTATTTCATGTACGGATTCAATCTCATGTACCCCGGAGTCAATGAAGGGGGATTTTTCGGTTTTGCAGGCTTTGGACTAAGTTTACCCGAGGGAGACCTTGGCGATATCACTTATGCCGAGGGAGCCTACACGTACTGGACAGATTTTATTTTCCAGGGAATGTTTGCTGCGACCGCCGCTACCATTGTATCCGGAGCTGTAGCCGAACGTGTCAAACTCAATGCGTTTCTCATTTTTGCATTTATCTTCTTGAGCATTGTTTACCCGGTTACCGGGATGTGGAAGTGGGGAGGCGGATGGTTGGATGCGGCAGGGTTTTATGACTTTGCAGGCTCTACGCTTGTTCATGCAGTCGGAGGATGGGCAGCACTGGCAGCCGTCATGCTACTGGGGCCAAGAAATGGGAAGTATTCAGATGGTCATATCAAACCCATACCTGGTCACAGCATGCCTTTTGCAGCCCTGGGTGTTTTCCTCCTCTGGTTCGGCTGGTTTGGCTTCAACGGTGGCTCCGTGTTGTCAGCCAACCCGCTGAGCGTTTCACTGGTCTTTGTAACTACCTCTCTTGCAGGTGCAGCCGGAGCCTTTACAGCTTTTGTGACCTCATGGTTCCTCTTCAAATCCCATGATTTGTCTATGGTCCTCAACGGCATACTTGGCGGACTGGTAGCCATCACAGCAGGAGCGGATCAGATGATGCCCATGGAAGCCATTATGATCGGAGGTGTCGCAGGCATTTTGATTCCTTTTTCGGTGGTATTGTTCGACAAACTCAAATTGGATGACCCGGTAGGTGCTACCTCCGTACATTTGGTTTGTGGCGTATGGGGCACCCTGGCTGTGGGGATTTTTGGCAGCCTGGCCGGATGGCATCAGTTGTGGGTACAATTGTATGGCAGTCTGTCGGTAGGTCTTTTTTCTTTCTCCATGGCCTTCCTCGTCATCTGGGTTCTCAAAAAGACCATCGGCATCCGCGTTAGCCCCGAAGCTGAAAAATACGGGCTCGATGTCGCCGAACACAACATGCGGGCGTATTATCAGTGAACAGTGAACAGTGAGCAGTGAGCAGTGAGCAGTTTACAGTTCACAGTTTACAGTTTACAGTTTACAGTTCACAGTTTACAGTTCACAGTTTACAGTTCACAGTTC
>JALQTV010000175.1 GCA_023268675.1 Saprospiraceae bacterium
GCCCTGATTGTAGGGAAGGCCGTGTGCTACTGCTGTACCGGTAGAGAAGCAAAGGTTTCTGTCGGCATAGCCGCCGCCATTGGAGATGCCAAAAGTAACTCCTGCCTCATGCAGGATAGAGGGCAACTTGAAGGGCAAAACGGTATCCTCGTGATCGCGTTGGGGCAATTCGTGGATTCCGGTCAGGATAACTGGTACATCGTGTTCCTTCAAAAAACCAGTAATCAGGTGCGCCTGTTCACCACCCACTACTACGACTCTTTTGACTCCGAAAGATTTGGCAAGGGTGACACTTTCAATGATGGATTTGGCGTCGGAAGCGTGGATGTGCAATGCTTTGCTTCCATCGAACAAACCCTTCATGGCTTCCAGTCTCAGGTTGGTTGCCTGTCCGGCTGCCGGAGTCTGATAGCTGATTGCTGCAGTGAAAAAGTCCTTGATCTGTTGGACTATAGATTCATACTGAGGATTTGGCCGTGTACCGGACTCACCCATCCACCATCTTGGTCTGAGCATACGTGCAGGCCAGCTCATGTGCAAGGCATCATCTGTCTTGTAAGCTGCATCTTCCCAGTTCCAGGCATCCAGCTGAACGATAGATGAGTTGCCGCTGATCAAACCACCCTGTGGAGTAGGCTGAGCCATCAGGATACCATTGAAGCGCATGGTAGGAATCAATTCAGAATCGGTATTGTAGGCAACGATGCTGCGCACATTGGCATTGTTTTCTCCTGTTTCTGCATTGTCGCGGGTATCGTCGAGCGAACTGGTCTCTACCAATCCCAGTGAGGTATTGGCGATGATGAAACCGGGATAAACTTGTTTGCCGCTTACGTCGTACACCTCATATTGGCTTTCATCGACGCTGGTCGAAGCAGGGCCTACCAAAGTTATTTTGCCCTTGTCGAAAGCAATAAGGGCATTTTCAATGACCTCACCATTACCCAGGTGTGCCTTGGCACCTTTGAGCAGGATGGCACCGCTCTGTGCTTTGGCAGGGATAACCTGGGTTTGGGCATGAAGCAGACCTGTACTCAGAAAGGCTGCTAAAAGAAAAACTATAGAGCGAGATATTTTCATAATCTTCAATTTTCAATAATCAATTAATAATTGCTCCCTGTGTAAGTGAATTCATCTTCACAATCGAAGCGTGGGCGCATGCGACCTACAGGGCGTTGCATGCTGGCACCGCCTGCTTTTTCGTTGAGCATCTTTTGTACCAGTCTGGCGCGTTCTTTTTCGATGGCTGTTTTCATTTCCTGGTCTTTTTCCACATCGAAGTAAACCGTTCCATCTACTACTGTTTTTTCTGCGCTGGCGTAGATAGACAGGGGATGATCTGACCAAAGGACCACATCACCGTCTTTTCCTACCTTGATACTGCCCATGCGGTCATCCAGGTGCAACAGTTTGGCTGGGTTGATGGTAGCCATTTTCAAGGCATCGTATTCGTCCAATCCACCGTATTTTACTGCTTTTGCAGCTTCCTGGTTCAAGCGGCGCATCAATTCTGCGTTATCGGAGTTGACTGCGGTCAGGACACCTTCGCGCGACATCAGGGAAGAGCCATAGGGGATGGCATAGCGTACCTCCCATTTGTAGGACCACCAGTCAGAGAAAGTAGAACCGCCTACCCCGTGCTCAGCCATGATGTCTGCTACTTTGTAACCTTCCAGAATGTGGGTGAAAGTATTGATTCTGAAGCCAAACTTTTCGGCAACTTTCATAAACATGTTGATTTCAGACTGCACATAAGAGTGGCAGGTGATGAATCGCTTTGCATTCAGAATCTCCACCATGGTTTCCATCACCAGGTCTTTTCTCGGAGCGGGTGTTTTTGCTTTTTCTGCCGCAGGCAGACTGTTGTAGGCCTTCCAGGTTGCCTCATAAGCCTGGGCATTGGTAAAGGCATCTACATATACTTGTTCTACTCCCATACGGGTGCGGGGATAGCGCACCGGATCGGTATTGCGTTGTCTCTTTACGTTTTCTCCCAGGGCAAATTTGATGAATCCGTCAGCACCTTCGATGCGCATTTCTTCAGGAGTTTTACCCCAGCGCAATTTCAGCAGAGCAGATTGGCCACCTACGGGGTTGGCAGATCCGTGCAGCAACTGGATGGCAGTTACGCCACCGGAAAGGGCGCGGTAGATTTCATGGTCTTCAGAGTCCACCACGTCGTACATGCGCACCATAGAAGAGTTGTTGACACCCCCCTCGTTGATAGCAGCTCCTGCAACGTGTGAATGTTCGTCAATGATACCCGGAGTCAGGTGTTTGCCGGTTGCATCAATCACTCTGGCATCCTTGCTGCTTAGGTTTTTACCGATTTTTTGGATTTTTCCGTTTTGAATGAGTACGTCTGTATTGGCAAGTACTCCGTCCTCTTCCATGGTCCATACAGTGGCATTTTTAAAGAGGAGGGTTTCTTGTTTGGGGGGCTGAGGAGAACCGTATGAGATGAAAGGGTAGATGATTTCTCCCAATTGGGGCGCTTCTTCGCTTGTTTCTGATTTTTTGCCGGAGGCAGCTTCTTCTGCAGCACCGGTATAGTTGGCTGTCCAGGAGATGAAAGTGCCATCTTCCAATCGGCCGGTACCTTCCATGTTCTTGTCTTTTTGCCAGCCGCTCAAAGTTATTTTGTCACCGCCCTTGGTTTTGCTGAAGTGCATGTTGATCAAAGCACCCTCTACTTTCAGACTTACGTCTATGGCATCGTCTCCGCTACCAATTTTGGCTTTTTGTTTGCCGGCTTCGCCGGAAATGGCCAGTTCGTGGGTCTCGCCATTGAAGCTAAGGGTGTATTTTCCGCTTAGGTCTGCAGGAGCCTCACTTTTTACCTGATAAGCTTTGCCTTGGATCCAGTTTTCATGGATTTGGGTGTTGTCTGCAAAAATGTCTCCATCAGTGATGATGAAGTTCGCGATCGCGCCTTCGTTGAGGTGCCCGATTTTGTCAGACATATTCAGCAATTGAGCCGGAGTGGTGGTCAAACCTTTCAGGGCTGCTTCAGCAGACAAACCGTATTTCACCGCTTTTCTGAGGTTTTTCAGGAAGTCACCCGGATTTTGAAGCCCTGAGCTTGTGATGGCAAAAGGAATGCCGTTTTTCTCCAGGTGCGCCAGGTTGGAAGGGGCGAGTTCCCAGTGTTTCATCTGAGCCAGGGTGACATTGTAGGCATCCAGGGGATCTTCTACATCGTAAGCTGCCGGATAATTGACCGGAACGATCATGGTAGCATTGCTTTGTTTGATGGCTTCTACCCGTTGATAGGCATCACCGCCACCTTTGATGATGTACTGCACGCCAAATTCATCACCGATTTTGTCGGCTCTAAGGGCGTTGATCCAGCTGTTGGCTTCAAAAACCTGCGGCAAAGACTGATTGTCTATCCAGGCATTGAGGCTGTTATCGGCGAAAGGCTTTTCCTGAAGGCTTTTGTACCAGTTGGCATCCAGATAGGTTTGGCGCAACAAAGAGATGCTTCCAATTAGAGAAGAAGGGTAAGCCTGGCGCGAACTGCCCTTGTCGAAAGAGTAGAGCGCAGCAGCTTTGGATGCCAGCATGACCTCATTGGAGCGTGCTTCACCCAGGGTTACAAAAGCAGAAGAGCCACGGGCAATGCCATCAGACTTGAAAGTCATCACCGCTCCGAACCCTGCTTCGCGCATGCGTTTGGCCGTTTTGTCATCTGTTTTGAACTCTTCAAAGGCATTGTATTGCGCTTTGATGGCATCATTGGCATTGTAAGCACTTTCGTTGCCCGGCCCTATGGTAGATCGGGCACCAAAACCTCTTGCTCCACCGCTGACTTCAGGCATGCCATAGTTGCTGTACATGTCAATGAAACCGGGATAAATGCTTTTTCCTTCCAGGTCTATGACCTTATAACCTGCAGGAATGGATACATTGTTGCCGGCTTTAACCACCTTGCCGTCGTGGATCAAAAGAGTGGCAGCTGTTAATTTTTGCTGGTGATCGAGGTGGATGGTAGCATTGGTAAAGGCATACGCCGAAGGGCGTTCATCCACCGCATCATTCTTTGGGAAGGTTTCCTGAGCAAAACTCAGGTTCCCCAACATGATACAGGTGATCAGGGAAAGAAATAGTTTTTTCATACTTGTACACTTTGTTAATTGGATTAAAACTACGTCACTTTGCCGAAACAGACAGTCTGGTACACAGACAGGCGCTATACGGTCAAGATGGCTTCTAAAAATGCTAAAAGGAAACTTTGGATATGATTTGCTACAAATACCATGCTAATATCAAAAGAATCGTGGAACTTTTTTAGCCTTTAGCTAAAAAAGCAGCATAATTATGGGCTCTTTTGTAATAATCCCGGACTTGGATAGCCGGATAAATTGCTAAATTTAAGCTGAGTTATATTTTTCTTTTTCGGAAAAAACCTTTTAACGTATGTTACGAAAAACCAACTTCCTTCTCCTGGTCTTTATGGCTTTTGCAATGAATGCGCTGTATGCTCAAAAAACAATGTCCGCTGTGGATTTCCTGAGCATACCCTCCATCGGCGATCCACAGCTGTCTCCGGATGGAGCTTCTTTGGCTTATGTATTTTCCGAAAGTGACTGGAAAGCCAATCGGCAAATCAGCCATATTTGGGTCAAATCTATTCATAATGAGAAAGCAAGCCGACAACTGACTTTCAGCCCTGAGGGCGAAAGCAGCCCCTCCTGGTCCCCGGATAGCAAATCCCTTGCTTTTCTGAGCCGCCGCCATGGCAATAAGCACAACCAGATCTTCGTCATACCCCGAGACGGGGGCGAGGGTCGCCAGCTGAGCCATCATCCGACTGCCGTGTCTGCGCTTCAATGGTCACCGGATGGCCACTACATTTATTTTTTGGCGTCGGAGGACAAAAGTCCGGAAGAAAAGCGAAAAGAAGAATTGAAAGACGATGTCTATGCTTTTGATGAAGATTATCGCCAAAGGCATCTCTGGAAAATAGCCTTGTCCAACGGGGAGTCTTCGCGAGTCACAGAAGGGGATTTTTCTATCCTCGGGTATGAATTGTCTGCCGACGGAGCATTGATTCTTCACCAACGCGGTCCCAATCCCTTATACGACGATGCACCCAAAGGTGAAATCTGGGTAATGAATGCTGATGGAGGAGGGGCTCGTGCCCTCACAAACAACAGCGTAGCAGAGGACAGACCCCGATTGTCGCCGGATAAAAGCCGCTTTGTTTTTACTTCTTTTGCCAACGAAGCTTTTGATTTTTATTACAACGACAAGGCTTTTGTGCAAGGTCTCGAACAAGGCGCAAAGGCCTATGTGCCCTTGAAGGACGACGTTTTTCCGTTCGAGGTGTACCGGGCGGAATGGTCTGCCGACAGCCGCCGGCTTTTTCTTTTGACCAACAAAGGGGCCGAGTCACAACTCTATGAGTATGATTTGACTTCCGGAAAACTGGAGCAGTTGACTTCGGGCAATCATGCTATTTCGGGATGGCATTACCAGCCGGCCAATGGCATCCACGTGGTAGGCATCAACCGGATAGATTCTCCCGGTGAGTTTTACCTGTTGGAGCCGGGCAAGCCATTGGTTCAACTTACGCATCATTTCGACGATTTTACGGATAGGTTTGCCATCACCCCTCAGGAAAAAATCACCTGGAAAGGAGCCGATGGTACCAACATAGAGGGATTGCTGTATTATCCGGTGGACTACCGGGAAGGGCAGCGATATCCACTTGTAGTGCAAACCCACGGGGGGCCTGCAGCTTCCGATCAGTTTGGCTTTTCACGAGGCTTTACAAGTTATACCCCCGTCCTCAATGGCCTCGGCTATTTTGTGCTCAAACCAAACTATCGGGGAAGTACGGGGTATGGAGACGAGTTTTTACGGGAAATGGTCGGCGGTTATTTCAAACAAGCACACCTGGATGTGATGGCAGGGGTAGACTATTTGATCGATCGGGGCATGGTGGATGCCGATAAACTGGTAAAAATGGGTTGGAGCGCCGGGGGGCACATGACCAACAAACTGATCACCTGGACAGACCGCTTCAAAGCAGCATCCTCCGGCGCCGGCGCTGTCAACTGGATTTCTATGTACGGCCAAAGTGACGTGCGCACCTACCGAACGCCCTGGTTTGGGGGCAGCCCCTGGCAAAAAGATGCTCCCATAGACGTGTATTGGAACAATTC
>JALQTV010000176.1 GCA_023268675.1 Saprospiraceae bacterium
ACCCCCCATCAAAACCGTAACTACATTGCCAACCAACACTCCAAGAACAATTCCCAGCAAACCACCAATCATACTGATGACTACCGCCTCTGTCAAAAACTGAATCAAAATATTTTGGCGAGTAGCACCCAAAGCCTTGCTCACCCCTATCTCACGGGTACGCTCCGTCACAGAAACCAACATAATATTCATCAGACCGATGGCAGCCCCCAATAGGGTAATCAATCCAATGCCAATGGCTCCCAAGCGGAAATAAAGGGTGTTCTCCTTGATAACACCTATCAGGCTGTCACTTTTTGTGATCTCAAAATCATTTTCCTCAGCTGCCTTCAAGCCGCGAATGTTCCGGAATACCTGAGTAGCTTTTGCTACCGCAAAATCAACCTGATCTGCCTGATCTGCAGAAACATAAAGTGAATAATCGGTATTGGGAGTGCCGTAGTAACGCTTGCCTGTAAACAAGGGAATCAATACACGCCTGTCATCACTCTCCCGCATACTCGACCCCTTTTCCTTCATCACACCAATGATCTTCAACTTGATATTTCCGGCAGAAATATCCTTGTTGAGCGCCTTTGCAGGATCGCCGTCAAAAAGTTGATCTACAATGTTGGCTCCGACTATTGCATTGTAAGAACCGTATTGAATCTCCTTCTTCGTGAAATTCCTCCCCAGTTCTATCTCAAAAGAACGCGCCTCAAGATAATTTTCATTGATGCCAAAAATAATCACATTCGGATTGGTCTTTTTATCCTGGTACTTGATGGTCGCATTGCCAGTACAATTGATTGAAACAGAAACCCTCGCAGGGAAATCATACGCATCAGCAAAAGCAATGGCCTGTTTGTAACTAATCGGATCCCCTCTCTTCTCTACCACGCCCCCACGTCTTCTTCCCATGCCCTCTCCCTTGGGTTCTATGTCAAAAGCATTTGCTCCCAGATAAGACAGATTGGAACTAAGCGAATAGATAGCACTGTCAATGGCTGTGAGTATGCCTACCAAAGCCATGATGCCAAAAGCAATGATCAATAAAGTAAGGATAGCTCTCAACCAATTGGATCGAACCGTGCGGATGGCATATCTGATATTTTCCAGTAAGTCCATATCTTTCTGTTTTAGGCCGGAAACTTAACAAAGAAAAGCCCGGAAAGAAAATAAGTTCGATTAAAGCTAAACTTAAACAGACCAGTTTGTCATGCCTGCGGCAAAAAATCATCCGGGCAGCGTACCTGCGGCATCCAGCAATGCCTGATGCAAGCGTCCGTTGCTTGCAACAAAGGATCTGCCATATACCTGATCCTGCCCCCCTCTTATGTCCGTAACCTTTCCTCCTGCCTCCTCCACAATAATGGCCCCGGCAGCTATGTCCCAGGGGGAAAGTCCCTGTTCCATGAAGGCATCGAAGCGACCACAGGCAACATAAACAGCTTCCACCGCAGCAGCTCCCAAATTGCGGACACCTCTGGTTACCGGCAGAAACTCTGCCAGAAGGTGCAAGGTCTGCTGATAAAGCACTCCTTCCGCAGGGGGAAGTCCTATACAAATACAGGAATCAAATAATTTATCGGCCGCACTGACTGCAATGCGCTGTCCATTGAGATGAGCACCACCGCCCTGCCAGGCATAAAAATATTCTTCCCGCATGAGCTCCCCTACCACTCCGGCAACCATGGTTCCGCGATATTCCAGCCCTACACTGATCGCAAAAACCGGCACCTGATGCAAAAAATTTGTCGTACCATCCAAGGGATCAATGATCCACTTCAGATCACCCACTACTGTATCAACGGTCTCTTCTTCTGTCAAAAAAACAGCCTGAGGACTTATCTTTTTCAAACCGGCGACCAATCGCTTCTCAGATTCTCTGTCGACATAACTGACCAGACTATTCACGCCCTTGTCAGCAATATCTGCAGCAGCTACCTGACCCAATTGTTCTTTGATAAAACCTGCCACCTCTTTGACCAGGTCTAGCGCCTGAGCGGTGATATTTTCCAATTCTTTTGTTGTCATGAATCTATGGTGTTTCCATCGACAATTGATAAATACCCTTCAGATTGCGGGCATGGCCGTCATAATCCAGGCCATAACCCACAATAAATTTGTTCTCTATGTCAAAACCCTTGTAAGCAATATCTATCGGATATACTATTGCTTCGGGCTTCACAATCAAGGCTGCAAGCGAAATAGAAGCAGGTTTGAATGCTGCCAATACCGGTAAAAAACTGTGAAGAGTTTTTCCTGTGTCAATGATGTCTTCTACCAGAATCACATGGCGGTCCTTGATGTCCGCCTCCAGTCCGATATGCGTTTTTACTTCCCCTGTAGATTGCAAACCCTCATAGGAAGCCAATTTGATGAAAGAAACCTCGCATGGAAGGTCACAGGCACGTACCAAGTCTGCCATAAAAACAAAACAGCCATTCAATATGCCTAGGAAAATCGGATTTCGTTCCCTGTAAGCCTCCGTGATGGAAGCCCCCATTTCCACTACTTTTTGCCGGATTTCTTCTTCAGAAATCAGTGGCCTGAACGACAGTCCGTGTACACTTACTTCCGACTGCATAATTCTTATTCTTTTATGCCGTATTGATCCAGCAGATAAACAAGAGCAGCCATTGCGGCAGTCCCAAGTTCCAACTCCCGCTTGTTCACGTTTTCCAGTACATCTGCAGCAGTGTGATGAATGTCAAAATAGCGTTGAGAATCCGGCACCAACCCAAAAAGCATGCCCTTCTGATCTTTCAATCCGCCGATATCCGCTCCCGAACCTCCAATCTCAAAAGTAATGCCGTAAGGTTCCAGCAAAGGAAGCCATTGTGAAATGTACTTGTAGCCTTCGGCAAAAATATCCGGATGCCCCTCTGCCGAAAACCCTCTCGGAGTAAAGCCGCCACGATCGGATTCTATGGCTCCCAAATGGTATTCACCGGCTTTGAAAGAATTTTCCCAATAAGTTCTTCCACCACGAAGTCCGTTTTCTTCATTCATAAACATCACACAGCGGATGGTTCTCTTTGGTTTGTACCCCAATTGTTTGAGTGCCTCGATTACTCCCAAAGATTGTACACAACCTGCTCCGTCGTCGTGCGCACCTTCTCCCAAGTCCCAGGAATCCAGGTGTCCACCCACCAAAATAATTTCATCAGGATGGGTACTCCCCCTGATCTCACCAATTACATTGTAAGAGGGCTTTTCGGTAGCCATGGAACTATTGTTTCGCATAAATATCCTCACCTCTTCCTCTTGCAAAAGGCGACTCAAAAGCGCTGCATCGTTCGTACTGATCCCCATAGCCGGTATGGGATTGATATCAGGCAAATAGGTCATAGATCCGGTATGCGGAATATCGTCCAGTTCTGTTGTCATCGAACGAACCAATACTCCTACCGCACCATATTTCCCCGCACGGGCAGCACCCAGCGCCCGCTGATCTACTGCACCACCATAAGCATTGAATGTATTGATACGGGTAGGGTCCATCGGGCGATTGTAGAATACAATTTTTCCGGCAACGCCGGCTGCGCCCAGTGTGTCCACTTCATTTAGCGAATGAACTTCTACGACGTCAGCAGTAATTCCCAGAGGGCCTGTTCCTATGGAACCTCCCAAAGCAACAGCTTTTAAATCGCGGCTCCCGACCTTATTAGAGTGCACAATACGCACCTCTTCATACGTACCCCTTTGCCAATGAGGAACCATGCAAGGCTCCAACCTTACATCGTCCAAACCCAAAGTATCCATCATTTGACGGGTATATTCCACTGCAGCAGCTGCCTCCGGTGTACCACTCAGACGGGCACCAATGCGTTTGGTCAGATAATGCAACCAGTCATAACTGCTGGAATTTTGCAATACCTGGTCATAAATCCTGCGAATTTCACGGGCATCTTGCTCATAAACAGCAGGGATTTCAGCATTCTGCTGGGCACTAAGCCCAAAAAAACTCAACAAAAGAAGGGGGAGATAAAGGTACCTGGACAACATAGCTATTGTTTTCAAAATAATGTATGGAAATCTATTGATTTTTTTATTTAAAATTCCAAAAAGCAATAAAATACGAGAGCAAAAAAACATAAAATTAAAGATTTGGCAAAAAAACAATTTTTTTGCCAAAATATTTGAATGCTTTTAACATAATTTTAGTACTTTTGTAATTGTATAAAGTACAATAAGTAAACGACGACTCAAGTCTGAAAAATAATTTGGTTTTATTTGGTTAGGGCTGAGGTGGTGCCATGAGCACTGCCTCTTTTTTTTGCCCTTATGGAAACACTCAATCCACAAAACTGATTAATAGCCTATTGTGTTTTAAAAAAAGTTTTAATATATTTGAAGCGAGAAAACAAAACACAATCTCCAGGAAAATAATACGGACGCGAATCAGGCAACTGGTAGCCATTCCAACACCATACTTTTTAATCAAAAGATGATTGGAAGGCTTCTTTTGTTCAGTAGCCTTAAGCACAGAGCCGGGACACTTGTATCACAAGTCCCTTTCTGAGACCTTCACTTGCACTTTCTTTGCGTGCTTTGCAGTGCCCCCAAAAGACTGAAAAGAACAGGTGCATGCATTCATAAGCAAATAGTTACGAGATAACTTGATATTCTACTGGTAGTGGGTTTAGACCCCTCACACTATGTTTCACGGCAGTTGTTTCGCAATCTTGAACCAACTGCCTTTTTATTTCAAAAAAGTTACAGCCAATTCTACCGGTGCTTTGGCATCTTCTCCAAACCCCTGATAAACACTGATGCGGTAGCCTGTTTCTCTGTCGTAAAAAAGATTCTGTCGAAAATCTGAAATAAAGTTAGTCAGCCTATTGCGCACGAAACAAGTTTGCAACTCTCCTTCAGGATCAAAAGTCAGCCTGATATCTCTGGTGTACATAGAGGAGTCTTTGGCCAGATAATGAAGTTCACCCAAATGACCGGCATCCGAAAAAACAGAATCCACCCGGTATTTATCTGACCAGGAAGGCTTGTTGATGTCCGAATTGACGAAAGCTCCCAGTTCTGTGGAAAAATCCAGTACGAGATCTGTATGCGACTCGGTGTTGCCTCCTATATCAAGTGTTTTGACAACCTTGGGCTGCAACTCACTCAGCCTTTGTACCTCCGAATTGAAAAAATCTTCCAAACTAAAAAACGGATCGGCAACAGGGCCTTCTGCTGTTGTATCAGTACTGCAAGATACTAGCAGCGCCAAAGCAGCGACAGGCAGGGCATATTTCATCATTAGGTACTTCATTCGCTCAGGAGTATTTTACCGGTCATGGATTCCGGAGCCGATATACCCATTAAGCTCAAAATCGTAGGAGCGACATCAGCCAGGATACCATCTTGCAATTGCAATGTTCCGGTTCGTCCGGCGGAAGGTATCAAAATAATCGGTACCTGATTTTTAGTATGCGCCGTATTGGGGCTACCGTCTTCATTAACCATATAATCTGAATTGCCGTGGTCAGCAATTATCAGGATATCGTATTGTTGCTCTTTAGCTGCAGGAATGAGCTTCGAAAGGCATTTATCAACTGCTTCTGCAGCAGCTACAGCTGCAGAAAAAACTCCGGTATGACCAACCATGTCTGCATTCGCATAATTCAGGCAAATAAAGTCAGGAGCCTGCGTTCGTATTTCCTCTACAATGGCATCCGTCAATTCATAAGCACTCATTTCAGGCTGCAAATCATAAGTTGGAACCTTGGGAGAAGGGATCATGATGCGCTTTTCTCCTTCAAACGGCTCTTCTCTCCCGCCTGAAAAGAAATAGGTCACATGAGGATATTTTTCTGTCTCAGCAATGCGGACTTGTTTTTTGCCGGAGGCAGCAACCACTTCCCCGAGAGTGAGGGTCAACTGATCTTTCCCGTACATGACCTCTACATCGGTGTAAGTATCGTCGTAGTTGGTCATCGTGATATAATGAAGCGCCAGCTTGTGCATATTGTACTCATGCATATCCTTTTGAGTGAGTACCGTCGTAATCTCCCGGGGCCGGTCGGTGCGGAAGTTAAAACACAATACCACATCGCCGTCCGAAATAGTAGCCAGTGGAGTCCCTTTCTCGTCTGTGCAGACGATTGGCTGTAAAAATTCATCCGTCTCATTGGCCTCATAGCGAGCTGCCAGGGTAGCCAGAATATCCCG